>JAFAHS010000144.1 GCA_019237115.1 Deltaproteobacteria bacterium | reverse complement strand
CTCCGGGCGTCCTTGATGCTGCTCGTAGTCGGGCGAAAGCGAGTATCCGCCGGTCGACACTTTGCCCTTGTCGCCCAGCTTCGCTTTGAGCGCGTCGGTAATTTTCTGCGCCAATGCGGCGTTGCGCGACACCGCCTCCGCCGCGCTCCGGGCATGGGTTTCAATCGCGAAACTCAAGTCGGCCGTATCGGGGCGTGCCGACATCTCACCATTCCCCGACACCACGATGGTGCGGGGTTGCTGAGCCGCCGCCACCCCGGTCCCGATTGCAACCGTGGCAAGAACGCAGGTCAGCCGGACCGCCACCAGCCTAAGTCGCATAGTAGTTCTCCGCAGCGTACCCATGGTGATTGATTCATGTCGATAATAGCCGGAGACTTGGACGCCTGACGACCTCGAGAGGATCGCATCGGTTCGATGCCCGACAAGGATGAACGCAAAGTAACACCCCGCAGCCAGGATTTCGCCGCCTGGTACAACGACATCGTCTTGCGTGCCGAATTGGCGGATTACTCGCCGGTGCGCGGATGTATCGTGTTTCGGCCCGACGGGTTTGCAATCTGGGAGTCGCTGCGCGACGAACTGGACCGCCGCATCAAGCGGACCGGCGCGCGCAACGCATACTTCCCCCTGTTCATTCCGCAGAGCTTTCTGCGCAAAGAGGCACAGCACGTCGAGGGCTTCGCTCCGGAAGTGGCGGCGGTCACCCATGGCGGCGGCCAGGAACTCGAAGAGCCGCTCATCGTGCGCCCCACCTCTGAGACCATCATCCACCACATGTTCGGGCAATGGATTCACTCCTATCGCGATTTGCCTCTGATGGTGAATCAGTGGTGCAACGTGGTGCGATGGGAAATGCGGACGCGCATGTTTTTGCGGACCACGGAGTTTCTGTGGCAGGAAGGGCATACCGCCCACGCCACCAGCGAGGAGGCGCAGCGCGAGACCCTCACCATCCTCGAATTGTATAAATCCTTCGTCGAGGATTTTCTGGCGATTCCGCTGGTAGTTGGACGCAAAAGCGCCGCCGAGCGGTTTCCAGGAGCGGAGGAGACCTATGCGATCGAGGGTTTGATGGGCGATGGGCGGGCCCTGCAGTGCGGCACCTCGCACTTTCTCGGGCAGAACTTCGCCAAGGCGTTCGAAATCAAATACCTCGACGAGCAGAACCAGCTTCAGTACGCGTGGCAGACCAGCTGGGGAGTATCCACGCGGCTGCTTGGTGCGATCATCATGGTGCACGGCGACGACCAGGGTCTGCGCCTGCCACCGACGGTCGCAGCCACACAGGTTGTAATCGTGCCGATCGCGCGAAAGCCGGAGGAAGCCGCCTCCGTTCTGGCCGCGGCGAAGCAGGTTTGCGAATCGCTCGAGAGTGCCGGGATTCGGGTCCGGCTCGATAGCCGTGACGGGCTCTCCCCCGGCTTCAAGTTCAATGACTGGGAGATGCGCGGGGTTCCGCTCCGAATCGAAATCGGCCCCCGTGACGTCGCGGCGGGACAGGTCGTGTTTGCCCGGCGCGATCTCAAAGGGCCGGCCGCGAAGTCAACTGCCCCCGCTGCCGAAGCAGCGCCCCGAGCCAGCGTTTTGCTCGGCGAGATTAAACAGAGCCTCTACCAGCAAGCCTTGGCCTGGATGCAGCGGGAAACTCGAGAATTCCAGACCTACCCGGAGCTGAAAAAACAGATGGAGGGCGAAGGCGGTGGTGGCTTCGCCAGCGTCTTCTGGTGCGGTAGTCCGGATTGCGAAACCCGGATTCGGGAGGAAACCCGCGCCACCTGCCGAGCCATACCGTTCAATCAGAGCCACCCGGCGGGCACGTGCATCGTATGTGGAGAGCCCGCGTCCGAGCGCGCATTTTTTGCGAAGTCGTACTGAAGGTAGCAATTGCCTACGACCGCACAGATCGTCGCTGAGATCCTCGATGGAAACGGCTACGCGATCCTCCCGAATCTGATTCCGCCCGGCGAAGCGGCGGAAGCGCGTGAGATTTTGCTCGAGTGCTCCGAGGCGCCATTGGTCAAAGGGCTGCCCGCCCGCAATCCCGCCACCGGTCAGCGTACGGTGGTCAGTTTGCTGCACCGGGGCGTAATGTTTGAGC
>JAFAHS010000560.1 GCA_019237115.1 Deltaproteobacteria bacterium | reverse complement strand
GCCGCAAGGCGCGACGCCGGTCGACGCGCAATTACGACGAAAGCGCGTCAGGCGGGACATACGTGCAATCCGATCCCTTAGGTATAAGGGCGGGCTCGGGCAACAGCGTGGCAATGATCCATCCGACTTCCATGACCTGCCATGGCGGCATTCTTCAACGTCTCGCTGTCGTTGCCGACCTGATCTACATAGACGCGGGGCATGAGTTCGAATCTGTCCTCAGAGACATACGAATGTATTGGCAACTGTTGGCTCCGAAGGGAGCAGTTGTTTTTGACGACTACATCGGATGGGCGGGAGTGACCAAGGCCATCAACACGTTCGCTCACGAAAACGGTCTTCAGGTGTATGGCGAAGCCGGCAAAGCCGTGATCTCCCGGAACAAGGACGTCAAGATTACATCCAAGCTGACATTCGGGTAGCGACCTCCATGGGGGTCAAGGTACGCGCGAAACGGTCTGCCCGT
This sequence comes from Deltaproteobacteria bacterium, assembly GCA_019237115.1. Classification (GTDB taxonomy): domain Bacteria; phylum Desulfobacterota; class Binatia; order Binatales; family Binataceae; genus JAFAHS01. Next base: position 2,226 of record JAFAHS010000560.1, on the reverse strand, counting down.
TTGCTCGTTTCCAGTTTGCATACCGAAGGACCAGATTAGTCAACGTTCCAGGGTCGTTCTCCGGCAGAGCATGGGAGGGTTTGGCGGTCCAAGACTGTATCACCACGCCGCTCGGAGAGATTCTGTTGACTCCCTCGAAATCTTTAAAGTGCTGCTCCGCTTCATCGATCCAGATTCGGTCCGACTGAGCCCAGGACGGCCCATCGTAGATGATTTGCAAAGGGATCTGTTTGGCGTCTAAGAGCTTTTTTAGCTGTGCCATGCGTTGCTGCCAGGGTGATCGCCACCACAAATCGACACGGAAGTATGCGAGGCGCTCGCCCGTCGCGGATTGAAACGCGTCGAACCAGCGAGGCAGATCGTCCATCCACTGCTGCCACTGCCGCTCGTCGAACTGCGCGAAGGGCTCGCCGTCGCCCACCTTTGCATCGGGGAAAACCGAGTGAATATCCTTGATTCTCTTAGCCGCGTCCTGCGCGACGTCATCGATCGAAAGCTGGCACCCACGATGTTTGCCGCCCCCACCGTGCTTCGGGTCACCAACGTACACATGGCCGAAGTAAAAGGGCTCATCCATGCTGAAGTAGTCGACCGTCCCTCCGAGACGTTTTATTTTCCTTGAAATCGCTAGCGCTTGGGGCGGGGCGCTGAAACCCTCGACGCCGACGCCGCATTCCGGCGCCTCAGGTGTTGGGCGCCCGGCGAGGGGTGAAATTGGGATACCCAACTTGATGCCTCGGCGTTTCAAGTCGGCAAGGACTTCCTTCAATTCATCATCGGGACGGTGCCAGAAGAAATCCTGAGAGATCCCCATCACCGATACGTAGGACGCTGCAGTTGCCCAGGGAGCGTCAGGTCGGAACAGCTGCATGTAGTCGGGAACTGTTAACGACCCCCCGGATTGCGGACTGAACCAGACCGTTTGCGGCTCGGCCGGAGCGACCAGGACGGTGAAGGCAAACATTCCGCTCGCAAATAGAAGGTGGGTTCGCATCTGTTTCGCTCCAACGTATAGCGGTGATGTTATCGAATCCAAACTAAGAGATCTCCCGAATGTCACGGATCATCCGCATGGTCATATTCGGAAGACTCTGGTTGCGCAACGTCTGAAGCATTTCTCAGTGCTTACCTCCACGGATGGAGAAAAGTGGGAGGTGCGATTTTCGAGGACCAGTGACAGCGTTTTTGGCAGCACGCCTGGGGAGCCTTTCACGATACCGCTGGAGGACAGAATCGTCGCGCGATACGTCCGAGTGCAACTCGACGGGCAGAGCGTTCTTCATCTCGATGGTTTCTTGGCGTTCGGAACGGGACAAGCGAAAGGGGCGATATGAGACTCTGTAGTATCGAGAATGGAGCGCGCCGTCTGCGTGCGCTGTTAGGAGCTGCCACAGCGCTCGCCGCTGCACAGTGTTTCGCGGGCGATGCGACGCCAAGACCACTCCCTAAGATCATAATCGACGCTCCAACGGTCGTTCAGTGGAGGGACATGTTCAGCCACGAAGAGCAATGGAGAGAGGCGCGGTCGTTCATTGGCGGAGTGCTCTTCTTCCACTCAAACCTGCCGCATATATCGGATGAGCAGATGCTGGATTGGATGCGCAAGCTGCGGGCGTGGAATTTGTTGATCGAGCTGGAGGTGGGTGCTATTAAAGAATGGTCGACTGATGGCGAGAAGAGTGTTCGGCTGCAGAAGGGCGCGTGGGACAGGCTCACAAAGCTGGGGGGTGAAATAGGGTCATTCGCGATGGATAGTCCGAGGGACAAAGCAGTCGTCGATATGCATCTCGGCGAAGATTTCGCCGTAGAGCAGACGGTGCGCTTCATTGGCGCGGTACGACGGGCCTATCCGAACGCTCTGGTCGGCGACATAGAGCAGTATCCGATGGCAAAGCCCGAGGAGCACATCAGATGGATAGATCGTCTCGAGGAAGGTTTGCGCAAGTCGGGTTTGCGGGGACTGGACTTCTACCGCCTCGACGTGGATTGGGCCGAGTTCAAGGAACCCAAGGATAGGTGGTGGCGTGATGTGAAGAGGATCGAGGACCATTGCCACGAAAGACACATTGGCTTCAGCCTTATCTACTGGGCATCTCACTTCAACAAACACGTTGACAAGAGCTGGTATGACGGCATCATGTACGAAGGAAAAGCTTACCGGGATGTCGGAGGTGTACCGGACCAGTACGTCATCGAGAGTTGGTTGGCCTTTCCTGTGGTCGCGGT
>JAFAHS010000334.1 GCA_019237115.1 Deltaproteobacteria bacterium | reverse complement strand
GAGTTTCATCGTGGTGATTTGACCTTGGCACCCGCCGGCAGCCGCTCCCACCGCGGCTGTCCTTAACCGCGCCCAGTCCACAACGGTCGCAAACGTAAAACAGCTTCTTCTGCCCTCTTCGTGTGAGGCAACGCATCAGCGTGTTGTCATCCTTGCAGCGCTGGTCCCTTTTCATCCCTGTCACCGGCGCTCGTGATCAAAGTCTCAGGGTGTGGTTCAGAATGAAAAGGGCCGGGCCAGCTCTTCAGCCAACCCGGCCCTGTGGTGGGGGAGGCTAAGCTCAGCCTTTCATCGTTCTGTGGGAGGAGTGGCGGAAACCAGAGCCTTGGGCTGAGCGCCGCGTCGTACCCTCCTCATCATCCACATCCGCACCGATAGACATCCAGGCCACGACCAGCTGGGCGAGTATCAGCGAAACGGCATAGGTCGCGCCGACTCCGAGCAGGAACGACTCGATGTTCAAATCAATAGCCTCTGAGTCCGTGAACGTAGGCGGGCTGCCAGCGTTCCCCGGAGCAAACGTCTGTCGCATGGAGTCGGTGCAGGAGACGTTAGGGCAGATAACGCCGGGGTGCGGTGACCAAGACGGAGAGAAGTCTCCGCCCGTGGTGTTCGCACGAGTTGGTTGCGGGCGGAGACTCGGTTGTTCAGTTGCTGCAGGCTGCGATGCAGGCTTGGTCAGCAGTCCGACACAGGTCGTCCGAGGCTGAAAACGCAGCTGCGCACGCCAGTCTCTCGGCGTGGTCCGTAGCCGTACTGAGACATGCGTTCAGCGCTGCTTGCGCCTTCTCGTGACAGACCGTGTTCACTCGGTCGCATTCCGCGACGCAGGTCGTTGCGTCGGAGCTTTGCGCCCACAGTCGTGCGCCGGGTAGAATGGTTAAAAGCATTGTTAGGCTAAACAGAATCATGCGAATCTTCATAGGCCATGCCTCCCTTTGCGAACACCAGTCACCAATCATATAGCTATTTTGTATTAGGTCAAGAGCTTAATTTACTCGTCAAAGACAAGGCGAGGTCATGGCTTCTGACGATAGCGGTCGTCGCGATTCGGGATTTCGACCGGCAGAAGGACCGGTGCGCATTTCAGATCGTGAACTACACCGGGCTGACTGGTGATCTGTGCGTTCTGCGCGGTCAGGCCTGCCTGGTGGTCGAAATGCCGATGCCACGCTTCGACCTTCCAACGTGTTCCACGCGCTGCTTACACACCTGCTTCTGCGCCATCTCATCGTGGAGCGGTTCGCATTGGATCTTTTCGTCCACTGCGGCCTTTTGCGCTACCTGTTGCATGACGTCGGGACCGCAGGCCGCGAGCGTGCAAACCGCCAGCGCGATCGCAAACGCGACGGTCGCCGAAGGCGCGACACGAGCAATCGCCCCATGACAGTGTTCGATAATTGCGACTGACAGCGGCGATGGCGTCCGGGCAAAACAGTTGAGAATGGCATCGAGTACCGTTTGGCAGCTCGCGCATAAAATGCGAGCGCATCGCGCAGCGGCGACCCGCAGGCCGTGCCGAATCCATCATTGTTTGCAGTTCGACATATCTATCATAATCTCTCGCAGGGAGTCGTTGAGTGGCTTACCACACGTGCGTAGTGGCCTGACGACTTCCTCCGCATTCTCGAGTGAACCGGCATAACAGGCCGCAAGTCCGATCGCCGGTTCACCACGCTCGGCGCAGATTAGACAGGGCATAGACGGTCAGCGCGTGGGGGGCGCTCGCCGAAAACTCGCGGAAGAATTCCAGCACCTGCCGCGCCTGCGAGTTCGGGTATGTGACCATCCCGCCGATCACATTCGGACCGACCGCGTGTAGGCGATACTCGAAGGCGGTGGCGACTCCGAAATTCCCGCCGCCTCCGCGCATCGCCCAGAATAGGTCGCGATTCTCAGTGGCCGAGGCGCGGACCGCGTCTGCATCTGCCGTAACCACATCAATCGCCATCAGGTTGTCGCAGGTTGCGCCGTAAAGGCCCATCAGCCAGCCGTTGCCACCGCCGAGCGTCAGGCTCGCGATCCCCACCTCGGAATCTGTCCCGCCCGGAGTGGCCAGACCGAAAGCCTGCGTAGCTCTATCTATATCGTCCCAGCGGGCTCCGGCACCGGCCCGCACGATGCGATGGGCGGGGTCAACCATCACGTCGTGCATTCGTGAGGTGTTTTACTACCACTCGATTGCCTACCGGCAAGGCCTAGAAATGCATGCCGCCTAAGGTATCCCCAAGGAGATCCCACCCCGGCTCGCGTAATCTCGCGACTCGAGTCACCCAAATGCTCTGCCATCGTATCGATTGTCGTTATTAACTGGTTAGCGCAGGACATCGGATTTATTACTAATCCGGTGGCTATCTGCAGCGCGCGGGCCTACAAGCGCGAGGGCGGCGATGCGGCGTGACTTCATGCTCGCCTCGTTTTTCGGCACGTTATTGACTAATTCGATGAAACGTCGCGTGCCAGGTCCGCACGCTCTGCACTCCAGGAACATCCAATTCTTGCCGGGCTTGAACAAGCAGGGCACTAGGTTCTAGCAGGGTTATGAGTTCTTCGTCGATCAACTTTTGTTCGGACTTAATCGGCACCAGAAAAAAGAGCCGTTCGGTGAGGGTTAGGGGTATGAAAGTCCGTGCGTGAATTTGTGTGTCAGTGATAGCGTAAATGGCCGTCCGTATGCTCGCGACGTCCACTTTCGTCGTGGCTATGCCCAAGCCTAGATGTAGCGCAATGTTTTTCAGCCAATCACCAACGCTCATCGCGATATCGCTTCCGGCACCACAATCCGGTTAGGCTGGTAGCAGAAAACAATCCGACCAGGCGATCCGAGTGTCACACCGGTTGAACTTACTTCCGAGTCAAAGCCGTTCGCGTGACCTTCCCAACAGCCGATAAATGGGGAAGGTATTTCAGGATGCTCGATCTCAGGCGGTGGAGGGGGGAGTCGCGTCCCGATGATGGGCGCCAGCTCTAAGACGTTTCCAGAGGTCACTGTGGTCGTACTCGAAGTCGACGACGAACTTGGAATCTCGGGTGAATGAGGATCGGCAAACGCTGCGGTGTTGCCTAGAAGCGTGGCGGCCAGGAGGGATAAACCCAGTGTCATGCGAACCATGCCTATATTCCCGGTTTCCCGAACCGGATAAGCGGATCGAGCAACGAGCACCAAATGGTTCGTATCCTGGCAGCGTGGCGGACTTTAATATTCGGCCTTCCCCGCTTAATATCCGTAGAACTGACTATTGTAGAAATTGTTTTGCACCACAGGCGGTCGCGTGGCCGCAGCCGCGCCTACGGCGCTCGCGTAGACTACTGTGCCGGCAAAGACGATCGCAGCTGCCGTAAGCGCACGATTCACGTTGGCCTGATGCGCTACCTCCGCTTGCTGCTCCTCTGTGTCTGCTGCGACCATCGCCTTGCTTGCCTGCACGCACTGGGTCGGGATGTTGATCAGCCGACCCCCGAAAGTCTCGAAGTATTGGATCGCAGCCTGTTTCTGGTCAGGATTCAGGTTCGACGGCGGATTGGTTCTGATGCCAGCCGCAATTCCCATCATCACTCGACCGACGCGGGGACAGGCAGCCTGGCGTGAGGCGTCGCACATCCCGAAGACGGCGTTTGTGAATGCTGCATCGGTCCGGCTTTCTGCGATCGCTTGGAGACCAGAGCTGACTTCCGACACATCATCTGCAAACGCTTGGGCAACTTGCTGGTTTCCACCTGGTGGTTTGTTTAGGGCAGCAGCGGATAGTCCATTAAGAAGTTGGGCCGCTTGCCGTGCTTGCGCCTTGACGTCTTCCACCGTCCCGATCTGGTCAGTAGCAACCTTAGCCTGCTGGTTTGCAGCCTGGGACATCCACTGACCCCGATTGGGCGCACAGCTCGGCAAATTGATGAGGGCGGCGATAACGTAGGCAATCAGGACTGACCTGACGCGGGTTCTCATGACCTTGCTCTAGGACTTGCTCTACCCGAGCCCGGCCTTACGCACAAGTTTGCTTGGCGGCTCCATTCCAGAAACGGTGGGCGCGCCGTCTCCAGCCAATCTCGAGCGCGATGGCAGGGGCACGTACACGGAACGCGACCAAAGTGGACCTGCATACAGCAACGCGGCGGCTGCGAAGTCCCACTCATGCCTAGTAAGAGCCGCTCGAATTCGCCCATCGCATCGTCGAGCGCACCGAATATCCGAGATGCCTCGCCCTGGAGCCGGAGCCGCGCCCGCCACTCTCGCGCATAGGCAGTCAGGCAAAGCTTGCACCATCGCTGCCCCGGGATCCGCTCGGCCTCTCCGCATCGCCCACACGTCATGGACGGATAATGTAACACTGCCGGGCAAGTGGGCAAATTCCGTCATGTCAACAATGGAACACCATAGGTGAAAACCGTACACAATGCTGGAGCAGGCGCGAGCGAGAGAATTCTCCCCGCGGATATTGAACTTTTACGAAAGGCGATGGTTCTTTCTTGTTGCCAATTGGTGGACAATCTTGTTGCTATTCTGCTCGCTTAGAAATCCCACAATTCCTTCCTACTTTTGGCTTTGGTGCGCTCTTTAGGTGTATTCCGATAGGCTCATTGTCCGAGAGGCATACGGGTTTAACCCGCCCTTTTCTACAGAGTGCTGTTTCTGGCTGTATAACGGGGATCGTTTCCGCTCCGCATTATTCCGATGGGGATATCTCACCGTCCGTCGGGCTCACCGGCTTTCTTCTTCGACAGATC
>JAFAHS010000326.1 GCA_019237115.1 Deltaproteobacteria bacterium | reverse complement strand
TGAAAACCACATGGAAGTACTCAACCGGTAGCAGCTCAGCGGCACGCTCTTCGAGCCATTGTGCTCGGGCTCGCCCGCGGCACTTCGGACAATGGCGATTGCGGCACGAGCAGTAAGCGACCTTGCGGTAACCGCATCGATCGCATTGGTCGACATGCCCACCAAGGGCGGCGGTGCGGCACAGCGCAATTGCTCTCAACGCTTTGCGCTGCTCATGGGAGAGCGAATCTCCAAACGTCGCTAGGTAAGCCGGACCGTGCAGGCGGAAAATGTCGCCCAGCTCCAAAGCCGGAGCTTTCATCGCGCCGGAGTTGGGGGAACCGGTTCGGGCAGTCGGTCCAGCGGACTGACCGTAGTACGAACCGCCAGGTTGGACACGTGCAGATACCTGGCGGTGGTCTTGAGGTTGCGGTGTCCCAGCAGGATCTGGATGCGGCGCAGATCGATAGCGTCTTCCAGCAGATGGGTGGCGAAGGAATGCCGCAGGGTATGCGGTGATATGGGCTTCGAAAGATGAGCGGCTTCGCCGGCCCGCTGGCAGATGGTCAAAACCGTTTCTCGTCGGATCGGGCGTTCCGCGGGCTTGCCCGGGAATAGCCAGACTCGGGGCCGGGAGCTTCTCCAGTAGATCCGGAGTACTTCAAGCAGCTTGGGCGACAGCATCACCTGGCGATCCTTGTTGCCCTTGCCCTGACGGACACTGATGATTTGGCGTTGACTGTCGATGTCGGTGACGCGCAGATTGACGACCTCTGAGACGCGCAACCCGGCGGCATAGATGGTCATCAGGATGGTGCGGTGTTTGAGGTTGCGGGTGGCCTCGAACACGGCCGCCACTTCGGCTGGGCTCAACACTACCGGGAGCTTCTGCTCGTGCCGCGGGTAGGGAATATGTTCAATCATCCAGTCGCGGTGAAGGACGTGATGATAGAAAAAGCGCAGGGCGCACACCGTTTGATTGAACAACGCCCACGAGGCCTTTTTCTCCTGGACCAGGAACAGCTGATATTCGCGGATTTGCTCCGGCCCGAGCCGATCCGGCGAAAGCCGGAAGTGTTGGGCGAAGTTCGCAACGCAGCGGATGTAAACCTCGATCGTGTGGGGCGAGTAGTTCCGTAGCCGCAGCTCCTCGAGCATCCTTTGGCGTAGTTCGGTCATGACGAAACTCCTTTCAGTTGGGATGAGACCAACCGATGAGCTTAATGACCGAACTGTGATTCGCGAGGGGTGACGCCCGAGTCGAGTTAGACGAATGTTAATGCGTGCGGGGTGGTCCAGCCTGCCGCGCAGCGGCTTAGTTCAACCTCCCTTATGATAGATAAAAAGGCGAGAGTGAGGAGGCGGGGATGTCGCAAGTGGATCATGTCGGCGCTGCGCTCGTCTCCACGCCCCCAACTTTCCCCAAATCGACATCGCGTTTTGCACCCCAGGCCGCATCGTTACCGCTCAGGAACTCATCGGGCTCGGGCTGGCCACCCGCGCCGCGCACCGGCAAGAAGCGTCCGGTGCATGGACATGTATCCGCGCGACATCACCCGGCTCGAGCCATGAAGACAATTATCATCGCGCAGAACGGAAAGCATTCTATCTGCGAAAGCGAATCCGCCATTGGCAGATGACGACATAACTTCTCGTCCTCATCTGCATGAGCTCTTCGTACTACGTCCCCTGACTCGTGGACTGCTGAAGTCAAATCGCCGGATCACTAGGAGCGCCGAACCGAACGGGCGACCGTCACCCCTATTCATGCTCTCTCGCGGCATAGCGGGCACAGTTGGCTTCTGCGTCGAATCGGCTGGGACGTCGACATCTTCGAGCGCTCGTCCCATGATCTCGACAGTCGCGAGGGCGGCATTGTCCTTCAGCCCGAAGTTGTCGAGGTCTTTCGCAGAGCGGAGAGAACCCACAAATCGAAGGAAAACAGCACGAAAGTACCGTCGCAGGGTGCAATTGAGGCGCACCGTCCCCCCTATCGCGATCCGATCGAGAGCTTCCGTCCGCCGCTCTGTTCACCCCATAGCCCGCGCGAGGCGCTAAGATCGGCATCGTCGCGGTATCAGCAAGGGCA
>JAFAHS010000307.1 GCA_019237115.1 Deltaproteobacteria bacterium | reverse complement strand
TATGAAAGAGGCGGCGATGAAGCACCACCCAAAGCGCGAGCGCGAAGCGAAAAAAAGAGCGCGTCTCGATCTCGCTACTAGAACGCATCCAGCCCGATGCAGCCGGCATCGACTGCGGACAGAACAGCCACTTTTTAGCGGTCCCGCCCGACCGCGACTCCCAGCCAGTGCGCGAGTTCCGCACCTTTACCGGCGAGCTCCACCGGCTGGCGGACTGGCTGGCGCAGTGCGGAGTGAAGACCGTGGCGATGGAGTCCACCGGCGTTTATTGGATTCCGCTCTACGAGATCCTCGAGCAGCGCGGCTTGCAGGTGGTCCTGGTCAACGCCCGCGACGTGCACAACGTGCCCGGGCGCAAGAGCGACGTCCAGGACTGCGAGTGGCTGCGGGAGCTTCACAGCGTGGGACTGTTACGGGCCAGCTTCCGGCCCAGCGCTGCCATCGTGCCGTCGCGCGCTTACCTGCGCCAGCGCGAAACCTTGGTCCAGGAGAGCTCGACTCGCATTCTCCGCATGCAGGAGGCCCTGACCGAGATGAATGTCATGCTCCACGTGGTAGTGACTGACATCACCGGCCACACCGGACTCAAGATCGTGCGCAGCATCCTGGCCGGAGAGCGCGACCCCGAGCGGCTCGCGCAGCATCGCGACCATCGCTGCCGCGCCTCGCGCGCTGAAATCGTGGCGGCCCTGACCGGCAACTATCGCGCGGAGCACCTGTTCGCGCTCAAGCAGAACTTCGCCGCCTACGAGTTCCTGCTTCAACAGATCGCCGAGTGCGACAGTGAAATCGAGGGATTACTCTCCAAGCTCGCCGACCGGCAGCCGCCGCCTACTGCCCCACTGCCTGATGCGCGCATCAAGCGGGTTTCCAAACACGCGCCCCCGTTCGACCTGCGCGGCCCGCTTCATCGGCTCACCGGCGGCGCCGACTTAAGCCAAATCGACAGCATCGGTCCGCATGCGGCGTTACAACTCATCGCCGAGATCGGTACCGATATGCAACGCTGGCCCTTAGAAAAGCACTTCACCTCCTGGCTTACGCTGGCACCCAGCAACAGAATCTCCGGCGGGCGCCTGCTCAGTTCCAGGACCCGGCCTTCCGCCAATCGGGCCGCGGCCATCCTGCGCGGCTGCGCAATGAGTCTCACTCGCACCTCGACCGCGCTCGGTGCCTTCTATCGCCGCCTGGCGGCCCGCGCTGGCAAGGCTATAGCCATTACCGCCACTGCCCGCAAACTTGCGGTTATCGTCTACCGAGTACTGTCGGGCAATCTGGTCTGCAACGATCCCGGCGCCACCGCTTACCATCAGCTCCATAGCGCTCGAGAGCTAAAGTCGCTCCGTAAACGCGCGCGAATACTCGGCTTCCACCTAGTTGACCAAACAACCGGCGAGGTGACTGTCTAACCTGTTTCTCAGGAGCGGGTTACGGGCCGTCGGCCCGGCACGTCAGATCAGAAACAGGTGGTGTATAAGATGGATGGCGAAAGGCTACCGCAGACCGAGACCGTCCGTCCCTTGGTGCCATTGAGAGCCCGTCTAGGAGCGTGGTCCATGGGGTGTCGCGATAGCGACATTGGTGACCGACCAGCAGCAAACTGGCGGATCCCGTTTGAGAGATTGTCCTTACCTTTTTCCGCCCCTGTCTGCGGCGCCTTACGCCGTCCTTCCCTATACACCAACCTGTTTTTGATGTGATGTGCCGCGCCAGCGGCCCGTAACCCGCTCTCAAGCTGCGGCGGACCTTTGGAGAAGGAAGAGCTCCCGCTGATTTAGTCCAAGCACTTTCGCAAGCTTTGCAATAGTTTTCTCGGAGGGACGCCGATGTCCAGTCTCCAGGTGACCGACAAATGGCATAGACACACGTATTCGCCCGGCGAGTTGCTCTTGCGTCAGGTTCAACAGACGCCGGCGTTCACGAATCAGTCTGCCGAACTGGTTCGCCCGAGAGGCTGCCATCGGGTGCCTTCGTTCATCCCTGGACGGTATCCCTGACGAATGTCTCTGCTCTTTGACAGAGAATTTCTACCAGCTGCATAGCGTCTTTTACGGTAGCCTCACAGAAAAGAAAGCTCTAGCTGCGCTGTGGGCCTCGCGAAGAGGATCCTCAGATTGGAATCCCTGCTGATGGCAGCTCCCATGATCGGCTGGTTTTTAGTCCCGCTTCATCAAGGGTGGGCGTTGTGAAGAATGACGGGCCAGAACTCCTCGTTCCTGATCGAGGACACTTCGAGGTGTTCGTCCGACCAATAGCGCGCCGGAACAATGCAAAGGCGCCGTGACAAGCGAAGGGTTCCCGGTTTAAGCGTGTGCGGCGGCTTTTTGAGAAGAGTCGCAGCAGGCGGGTCGTGATTGTGCGGGCATGCCGGAAGGTCGGTTGCGAAAGGGCCAGGTTCCGCGTATATCCAGTGTGTATCTATAGATTCGAAAGAGAGGTACACCGTGCGTGCTCGGATTGCAAAATGGGGCAACAGCCTGGGGGTTCGAATCCCGAAGGCGGTCGCCAAGGAAGTCGGGCTCGATGAGGGGGCTAATGTGGAAGTGAAGGTCTCCGGTCGAAATCTCGTCCTTGCTCCAGCTCGTCGCGAGTACAGGCTGAACGAACTGGTTGCGGGAATTACGCCAAAGAACCGACACGGAGAAACTGACTGGGGCGTGCCGCTTGGTAAAGAGAGCTGGTGAGCGCGGCGCGCTACGTCCCTGAACGCGGCGATCTTCTCTGGCTGACGTTCGATCCCCAAGCCGGCCGCGAACAGGCCGGACGCCGTCCCGCGCTCGTGCTCTCTCCAGGCGCATACAATCGTCGGGCGAACTTGGCGGTCGTATGTCCGATTACAAGCGTTGCGAAGGGCTATCCCTTCGAGGTTGCGCTTCCAGCGGGTTTGCCTCTGTCCGGCGTTGTCTTGGCTGACCACCTCAAGAGCGCGGACTGGACGGCCCGTCGGGCAGAGTTCGTGGCCAAGGCCTCCGCGGAGGTGCTCGCGGAAGTGACTGCGAAGCTCCGTCCATTGCTCGGTGTGTAAAGGGGAAGGCGCCGCGGATATTCGACAATATTGAGAATTCGTTTCTCCCAGCGCTTCAAAACTCTCTGAGAGTTTCTCATCGCTCTGACTTCTGCGTGGGGTACTTCAACCTTCGATGCATTGACGAGCTTGTCGGCGCCTTCAAGGGAAGAGACGGCGCCTGCTGCCGGCTGATGGTCGGTATGCAAACGTTGCCGCAAGATGGCCAGGGACGGGTCAAAAACGAGCATGGCCCAGATGACTAAAGGTCAGTAGGACACACGCTGAAATTAGACGCGACGCCTTTGTTGATGTTGATGCCCGCCCAGTTGCGGGCGGGCATCAACAGTGGAAATTGTTGCGAGGTGGGCACTCCCTCTGAAGGAGGTTGAGCCTCGTCGATTGCGCACGATATGAAAGCTAAGGCTTTTGAGCTGCGCGCGACCACCAGCCTCGCCCGGCTGCTGCGCGACACAAACCGTAGCGATGAGGCGCGCGCGATGCTCGCCGACATCTACAACTGGTTCACCGAGGGCTTCGATAACGCAGACTTGAAGGACGCGAAGGCGCTGCTCGATGAGCTGAATCAGTAGCTATTCAAGCGTCGATTTCTCGATTGTGACCGCGAAATGTCTGGCGACCTGGTTAGAGCAGGGAAACGCCGTGCGGTGAGCTCGTCCGCCCGGCGATTTTAGAGTTACACGAGCGACCATAGCGAACTCACGATGTAAACTATGGTCATGAGACCGAAGATAAGTCCCGGAACCTCATCGAGCAGAGTGAACTGCGCGAACTGGGTGGCCTGATTTACCTGCTGGGTCTCCGTGAACTGCCTTATCTGAGGAGAGCTCGCCGCCTTGGTGTTTACTGACATTGGGATGTCCTCCTTTCGTTTTCGGTCCGTTCGGAGGGCTGATGGAGCAAAGGCGGTGCCGCGAAAAACTGCCCGTCAAAGCTGCCAAATCCGCGCTGACGTTAACCGTGGCGTTAACTTGAGCGCGGCGGCGTAAAGCGAGATTAACTGGGTGAGTGTGGCTTGATCGCGGAGCTTAACTCAGCAAATGCCGAGGACGCGGAGCCGCTGAGTCATTTTACCGTGAGCGCAGGCAAGCACGCTTGCTATGGGATCCCTTCGCGCTCGCGGCGATTCTCCTAAACCAGCGCATCGAATAACATCTCGACCATTCGTCGGCGTTTTGACGGGAGGAAGGACACTCCGGGTGCGTTGCGCGAAATGCGGGGCCGAAAATCCTGAAGAACTGAAGTTCTGCGAGCAGTGCGCCGCTCCATTCAGGCAGCGCTGCGCGAAGTGCGGATTTGAAAATTCGCCTGCCGCGCGCTTTTGCGGGGAGTGTGCGGCCCCTGTGAAATCATCTCCGGGAGCGGCGTCGCCCCTCCGACCCGTCGCCGGGGCTGAGCTACCCGAATCGATCAGCCAGAGCACTGCAGACCATGCGTCTGCGGAGCTCGAAGGCGAGCGCAAGACGGTCACAATGTTGTTCGCCGACATCAAGGGCTCGATGGACCTAATCGAGGACCTCGATCCAGAGGAAGCTCGGGCCATTGTCGACCCGGCACTCAAACTGATGATGGAGGCGGTGCAGCGCTACGGCGGTTATGTCGCGCAATCCACCGGCGACGGCATCCTCGCTTTGTTCGGTGCGCCACTCGCGCATGAAGACCATCCGCAGCGCGCGCTGTACGCTGCGCTGCGAATACAGCAGGAACTCAAGCGATACTCCGATCGCACGCGCATCGAAGGTCGTCTGCCGATTCAGGCACGAGTAGGGGCGAACACTGGCGAGGTCGTGGTCAGGTCAATCACCACCGGCGAAGGTCGCACCGAATATGTGCCTGTGGGTCACTCGACCGGCATCGCGGCGCGAATGCAGGCGCTTGCGCCGGTCGGATCGATTGCCGCAACCGAATCAGTCCGGAAGCTGTGTGAGGGCTACTTCCTCTTCAAGTCGCTCGGACCGACCAAGGTCAAGGGAGTTAGTGAACCGGTTACGGTGTACGAAGTGACCGGGCTGGGCCCGTTGCGAACTCGCCTGCAACGCGCCGCGGCACGCGGTTACACCAAGTTCGCGGGCCGCCAGCGCGAGATGGAGACGATGAAGCATGCCGCGGAGCTGGCGAAGGCGGGGCATGGTCAGATTGTTGCGGCGGTCGGCGAAGCGGGCGTCGGCAAGTCGCGCCTGTTCCACGAGTTCAAAGCCACCAACCAGTTTGGCTGGATGGTCCTGGAGGCGTTCTCAGTCTCGCATGGCAAAGCAACAGCGTACCTGCCGGTAATCGAACTGCTGCACGGCTATTTCCGGATCGCCACCGAGGATGACCAGCGCACTCGCCGCGAGAAGGTCAACGGCAGAATCGTGACACTCGATCCCGCACTCGAGGACACTCGCCCCTACCTGTTCGGGTTGCTGGGACTTGCCGAGGGCGACGATCCGCTTGGGCGGATGGATGCGCAAATTCGCCGGCGCCGCACTCAGGATGCCATCAAGTGTATTCTTCAACGCGAAAGTCTCAATCAGCCGGTGATGCTGATTTTCGAGGACTTGCTCCAGATCGACGACGAAACTCAGTCCCTGCTCAACTACCTCGCCGACTCAATCGGGACCTCCAGCATCCTGCTGATGGTTAACTACCGGCCCGAGTATTCGCACTCGTGGGGAAGCAAGACCTATTACACACAGTTGCGTGTCGATCCGCTGGGCAAAGAGAGTGCGGACGAGATGCTGAACGCCTTGCTGGGAAGTGACGAAGGCGTTGCGCCACTCAAGCTGTTCATAGCCGAGAAGAGTGAAGGCAGTCCTCTCTTCATGGAGGAGATCTATCAGGCGCTGATCGAAGAGGGCGTGCTGGTGCGCAACGGCGCCGTCAAGATTACCCGCTTGCTGAGCCAGCTCAAGATCCCGGCCACGGTGCAGGCGATTCTGGCTGCCCGCATCGACCGGCTGCCCGGCGCAGAGAAGGAACTGCTGCAGACGCTAGCTGTCATCGGTATGCAGTTTCCCCTTGCGCTCGTCCGGGAGGTCATCACAAAACCCGATGACGAACTGAGTCGAAAACTCAGTGACTTACAGCTCGCCGAGTTCATCTACGAACAGCCTGCGGCGGATGATGTCGAATTTACTTTTAAACATGCGCTCACGCAGGCCCTACACAGGTCGCCTCTCCCGGCGGAAGTCGCGGGAATGCCCTAGTTGGCCTGCCACTCGAAGCCTAAAGGGTGCTCTTCGGCAGCCCGCCCTGGCGCAGCATACTGGAGTGATCTCCGAATCCGTCTACGATGGCCTTGCTGACCACCAATATCCGGGTTGCGCGCCGTAAATCACGATGAGTGAGAAGCCAGACCGGTCTTAAATGCGGCGGCTCCTTGGGCCAAATCCGCACCAGTTCCGACGTCTCGTCGCCAAGAAAACAAGGCATCTCGCTGATTCCCAGACCCTGGATAGTCGCGTCCAAACGAATGAACTGGTCGTTGCTCCGAAGCGAGACTCGCGCGCCGTCCAAAGATTCCCCCATCAACGGCGGCCCCATCGCCTTCGGCCATCGAGCGCCTTCGAAGGTTATCAGCTCGTGTCCGCTTAGACCTTCCCCCCGCTTCGGCAGCATATGGCGCTCGGCGTAGCTTCGCGAAGCGTAAAGCGCGCTCCCAATCGCCCCCAACTTGCGACATACGAGGTCTCCCTGGGTCGGGCGGTCAAAACTCATCCGCAGAGCGATATCAGCCTCGCCGCGAGCGAGGTCCAGCGACCTAACGCCGGGTACAAGATTGACTTGCAGTTCAGGATGTATGGCGCGAAGCTCGGCTATCATCGGAACCAATAGCTGTCGGGCCAGTCCCTGGGGTGCTGTCACGCGCACCGCCCCAGCAACCCGGTCATCTTGTCCCGCCACCAATCGTTCCACTTCCAGCGCGGTGTTCTGCATCGTTTCGCAGCGCGTCTGAATCGCCTCACCCGCGGCGGTGGGAATCAAGCCGTCGGGGGTTCGGTGCAGGAGCTTGGCGCCGAGTTGTTTCTCGAGCACGGCGATGCGCCGTCCCACCCTGACGTGGTTAACGCCCAGTGAGCGCGCCGCGCCCGATAGGCTGGCTTCGCGCGCGACCGCCAGGAAGAAGCGCAAGTCATCCCACTGCCACGCACTTGCCACGCTGTTCACCTCCGTACAGCTAGTGTACGAGCGCGAATATAGATCGGCGCCGATGGCGAGCATAGGTTTCGTTTTGCAACTATCTGAGAGGAGGCGCTCGAACCATGACCAAATGCGCTTCATTGACTGTCGCCGCGACGCGCAAATGCCTCGGGAAGGCCTTGCTTATAGCGGCGATTTCGGCGGTGCTTTTTCGCGCACCGGCTGCTCGGGCGGAGGTGAAGCCCGGCGACGTGATTACGCCGCAAAACGCAGCCAGGGTTCGCGAGCTCGTGTCGCCCGGCGTCTACTACAAGGTTGTCAACGGGATGACGATGAAAATCGGCCCGACTGTGCGCATCGATTGGCCACCCCCCTACAAGGAGGCCACCGAGAAGTACGCGGGCCAGGTCCGGCTATCGGAAGACGGGCGAAGCCTGGTCGGCTATGTAGCCGGTGTGCCTTTTCCGCTGCTCGACACGAACGATCCCCAAGTGGCGACCAAGATCGCCTGGAACAACGTTTTCCGGCCGCTGTTCACTGATGACTACGACCTGCGGTTCTACGATTGCGATACCGCGTACGCGGCAGAGCACGCACAGACCTCGCAGGTTGATTATTTCCAAATCGGTCACTACGCCGGGTACAGCCTGGTCGGACGGGTTGAAGTCGAGCCCATGCCGATCGATCCCGATTTCAAAACCAGCGGGCGCTACTGGCTGTTCGCTCTCTATCCGACGCTCGCCCCGCAACAATTGCGCGGTGACGGCTTCATCCGTTTTCGCTACGCGGATCCCAAACGCGCCGATAACAGCTGGACCTGGAGTTCAGGCTCGCGCCGAATTCGACGCATCAACGAAGGCAGCCTGAGCATCGTCAGCGGACCGTATGGGTCATGGGAACCCGACCACTATTCCGGCTTCAACGCAAAGGTCGAGGAGTATGACTGGAAGTTCCTGGGTGAAAAAAAGATGCTCGCCGTCGTGCACGCGGAACACTCTCCTGAAGTTCGCTGCGCAACTGATAACGGCACCAGCGCGTGCCCGGAGCTCTGGGAGTTGCGCCCCATGTATCTTCTCGAGGCGACCCCGCGCGCCGCAACCGCACGGCAGGCGCTCCACTCGAGGACCGTCATCTTCTCCGATTCAGAGGTCATGTACCCGTCGTACGTCGACACCTACGATCGGCAGGGGCAGCTCTACGGCAGCAACATCTACTATCTGGCTTACCGCGACCGGCCGGTTCCTGATGCGCGAGTCGCGATCTATCCATTCAAGCGAGAGTTTGTAGTCGGTGCTGTATCGACTGACGTCCAGTCGGGTCAGGCGACCATGTGTTACCTGCCGGGCATTGAAACGCCCGAACGCGAATGCTGGTACATCAACATGGGCGCGGTCGACAAAGAATTTTTCACCACACAGGCGATGGCGAAAGCAGCTCCGTGATTTGCGTGCAGGAGAGTTCAGTATGGTTGCCCACCTAGCCTCGTTTCCGAAAATGTTTGCGGGCTTTGCGATCGTCGTCATTGCACTAACGGTTGCGGCGGCGCACGCGTTCGTGATTACGCCCGATGGCGAAAATGGATTGCACGTAGAGACTCCTTCGGCCCTCTATGCCAGCAGCACTAAGGGCCTAACGAAGGTCCTTGAGACTGGCAAGCGAGTTCCTGCGGGAGGAGAGATCGCGGATCTTGGAAATCCAGCGCTAGCTCCCGACGGAACCTTGGTTTTCGGAGCGCTAGTAAACAACGCCGGCAAACTTGAATGGCGCCTACTGGAAGTGGATCCAAATTCTCCTCCTCCTGTTCACCTGAAAGAGGCGTTGAGCGGTGCGACTCTTACTACTCAATACCGACCCGTGTTCCCGGCTGATCCGCGGGTATCAATCGCCGGCGACGGCGCGATTGAGTTCGTCGCCAGTGATCAGTTCGGTCGTGCCGCGTTGTTTCGCTTTGCTGATAATCATCTGGATTGCCTGCTCCGTTCTGGTGCGATGACCACGGGAGGCAGGTTGATTACGAACCTCGGCTACGGTTCAGTGCAGGTCAGCGCCGACGGATGGGCGGTGCTTCGCGCGACGATGGCGACAGATTCGCAAGCGGCCCGAAAACGCGAGACGAGGAACGCGATTCTTTTGGTGGCGCCGGGGCAAGGGGTTTCTGAGGTGGCGGTGGAGGGCGAGAACGCTCCTGACAACCAGCGCTATGGAGCGGACTTCCCGGCGCGCCGGCCATCACGACTGTAGCAGGCAAGCATGTGGTGGCTTTCACGGGGCGTAACGCCGAGGGCAGCGCTCTGTTTCTCGGACAGCCAGGCCAACTGACGCGCGCGATTTCGCAAGGCGCGCCAACTTCCAACGGTCCACTAACCTATCTTTCGAATGGCAGGCCTTCTCTCGCTTCCGACGGTTCAGCTGCGATTGAAGGAGCGAGCCGCGAGCGCGCGATGATTCTGGGCGTTCGTGCGGGAGAGCCTTTCGTGGTTGTAAGCGAAGGCGACCGAGTCAAGGGCGAGCACAGGTTGAGCGGTCTCGCGGACCCCACGGAGATCAATTCCGGGCGGCTCTTTGTTGAAGCGGCCGATGAGAATCAGCGTAACGGGGCATATTCCTTTTCTTTCTCGGCTCACGGCGACCTGGGCGGAGCAATGTTGCTCAGCCGAGAAATCGAGGTGTTTCCCTCGAGTCTGACGCTGGCCCCGACCGGCAGATATACGTTCCTGTCTTTATCACGTCAAGGGAATCGAGGTTCGGCGGCGACGCCGGTCGTTTCTGACGATGCAACCTCTCTTTGACCGAGAGGTACGAAGTCGGAGCGAACCACGCCGCCGCGCTTTCCCAGTGGCAGACCGGAGACTCGGAACGGTCACACGACCAACCGGGGCCGTGCGAGCTCGCGGGAACCGAGGACAGTACCCATTGCCTACTACGATGGGCGATTCAGCAGCGCGTAGTGCAACCCCTTCGATATCGGCGCAAGACCGCTGGCGATCCGCGACCAGCTTGCGCCGCCATCGTCGCTCGCGAACACTTCACCCGAGGTGGTCCCTACGAACGCTGAGAACGACGAGTCCCATCCTTCCAGAGTCATTCCCTCTATCGCCGATTGCCACTTGTCTGGCGCAGGGAGTCCGTTCTCGCAGATCTTCCACGAGCGCGCGCTGTCACGGGTGATCGCGATCCGCGATCCGGCGAATCCGGTTTGCATCCATGTAAATGGATTGCCGCGAGCACCCGATGCGAGGAAGACGCCTGAATGGCGTGGCACATAGGTCAACTGATCTGGATATGCACCAAGTGGTGAGCGCCCATCGGTGACGCGGTGCCAATGTTGTCCCCTATCTTCGCTTATCCAAAGGCCCAGACCGCCCATTAGGTAGAGTCGAGCCGGATCTTCGGGATGGATCACTAGGCGGTGGACGTCGTAGTCAAAGTCGTCCCCGAAGCCGGACAGCTCGTGCCAGGTCTCACCTGCGTCGTTACTTCTCAGCAGGTCACCTTGCTCGATGCTGGCATAGATAGTCACTGGATCATCCGGCGCCACGGTGATCACCTTCACATGAGCCTCGTGAGGCGGCCCCGGAAAGGTCCATCGTGCTACACCGGCGCCCGACCGCAATGATGCGCTCTCGCGCCAGCTCTCGCCGAGGTCATCGCTGATATACAAGTGAGCGGGCTCGGTGCCGGCGAAGAGGCGCGTTCGTCCGTATAGCACCGTCGCGCCGAGGCTGTAGACATTTTTGTGTTCGATTCCGTTACCACATTGTTCCCAACATTTGCCGCCATCGTGGCTTATGACCACACCGCCAAAGTGGATCGCCGCGACAACAGTGTCGGGATTCGGAAAGATAATCGAGCTCACGTGCGAGCCAGCCAACGAACGGGCGGCGACTCGCCATGACGACCCGGCTCGATGCTCCGTGCGCATCAAGCTCACGATTCCATCCGCGGTGCCGATCATGATCTCATCTGAAAAAGAGTTGGACGCGTACACTGATTTACCGCTGTGTGAGAGTGCGATTGCCATTGGTTCACTCCTTTATGATTAAAACCTGGGACCTACTTTTACGTGTTGATAGGGGCGTCAGTCGGAGACGAAGATTCGCTGCACTATCTGCTCGAAATAGTGCTGAGGCATGGCGCGCCGAAGTATCGATAGAGACCGCGCCTGAGCACCGATCGCTATCCGCAGGGGAGGCGCCTTGCGCGACAAGACACTGAGGATGGCGCGGGCTACGCGCTCAGGCGGCATTCCATTGCGCATCGCTTCGTCGAAGCGGGCGGTAAACGGCTCTTCGATCTTTTGGTAGGCATCCAGTTTACGGGACGCTGCGCGGACGTGGTCTGCGGCAGGCGTCCGCACTCCGGGGGGCTCAACAATCGAGACACCGATTCCGAAAGGAGCTACTTCATAGCGGAGCGCTTCGGCGAACCCCTCCAACGCGAACTTGCTGGCCGCATAGAAGCCACGAAACGGGATCCCAATGACCCCTCCCATCGAGCTCATATAAACCAGGCGTCCGTGACGCTGCTCTCGCATCATTGGTAAGATCGCTTGCGTAACTCGCGCGGCGCCCCAGAAGTTCGCCTCGAAAACCGGTTCGGCGTCAGCCAGTGCGACTTCTTCGACAGCGCCCCCTATACCGTCGCCTATGCTGTAAATGAGCACGTCTAAGTGGTGAGCGCACTCGGTTATTTCCCGGACGCATCGCCGCACCGACTCGTCGCTTCCAGCCTCCATCTCGAGCATTTCTACCCTGTGGTTTGCGGGCGCTTTTGGCCTGCGACTGGTTCCAAAGACGCGGTATCCATTTGCAGCGAGCAACTCGGTACAAGCAAGCCCGATGCCCCATGATGCCCCGGTGACGAGCGCGACTGGACGATCCGGGCAAGCTGCGGGAAGGCCCATTTCAGCCCTGCGCCCCCATCGAAAACAGAGGTCTGAACGAGTTGCGGTATTGCCATGCAAGGATGAGTTCCGCGATCACTAATATCGCCGCAACTGGCAATCCGCCGGGAGCCAGAAACAGATGAAAGCAGAAAATGTTCGCGATGACGGGCGCGAGCAGAATCAGCGCGAAGGGCATCCACGCCCCCGTAATCAGGAGGACGCCACCCGCGAACTCAGCCGCGACGACCAGCTGAAAAATGTACCCTGAGGCGGTAAGCGCGTGATGAAACATAGCGGCAGCGGGTGGCATCGGTGGATCCTGGATGACCTGAAGGTAGTGATTTGGCGCGGCGAATATGAAAGTCAGTCCGAACAGCCATCGGAGGAGGCGGTTTGGCCATCCAGCCGGTTTGTGCGATCCTGTCTCCATTGATCCTTGACTCATTTTCCCAAGGGTCTCCTCAACCTGCCGATTGGGGTTTGGCTCATCGATTTGCTGCGCACTGTGCCGCGCATGCCCGTTTCCCAGCCGGAAAGTAATGACCCCAGCGCCTTGAGCATCAACGGCTTCACGCGTGCGGTCCCTCCTGGAAGCCGGTGCGCCATCTCGAGTGATATGAAACCGTGAATCAACGCCCACACCGTCTCTGTCCAGTCATTGGAGCTATGGGCTTTCAGATCTTGCTCGCGTGCCCACGATTCGATCGCAAGGCGGAGGATCGAAAACGCTTCACGGGCCTCGGCCGGGGCGGCGGGAGTGCCGAACGGGACGCCGTCGAGTCCGTGCATAACCTGGTACAGTTCGGGGTTCTCCGTCGCGAAGTCCATCGCGGCAGCGGCTCCCAACAGTATTGTGTTGCGAGTACCTGATGGCTCTCTGATGGCGGCTCTGAGTCTTTCATTGAGCGCACGGAAGCCGCGCCGTAGCAGCTCCAACAAGAGGGCGTCCTTGTTCTCGAAATGTTCGTAGATTATCGGCGCGGTGTATTCGATCGCGTCAGCAATCTTGCGGATGGTCACCTCGCGCCATCCCTCTTTGCGCGCAATGGCGATGGCAGCCGCGACGATCCCTTCGCGCTGCGCCGTACGTTCCCGTTCTCGTCTTTCGGTCGCGCTCATAACAGTGTTAGAATATCTAACATCGAAAGAGAAATCAAGGGGTTGTGGATTGGACTATGATGTCCGGTCTTCCTATCGAACCGGACACGCCCCCGAAGCTGTACGCGTTCCCAACGCTCCAACGCCCGCGCTCACGCGGCAAGGTCACCTTGCGCAGCGCCAGTCCTGAAGACCAGCCGAATATCGAACTCAACTATCTCGCCGATCCGGAAGACATGCGTCGCATGCTAGACGGAATGCGATTGGCCTGGCGGATCCTGCATCAGCCCTCAGTCGCGGCAGCGTGGCAGGCGCCTACAAAGGGCGATCGGGACAGGTCCTTGACCAGGCTACGGTGGCCTCGGATTCTGCGCTGATGGACTCCTCTGGGACAAGCTCACGCGCTTCCTGGAATATCCCGAACTGGAGTTGAGCAATAACCTCGCGGAGAACTCGATGCGTCCAGTAGCTCTTGGTCGAAAGAATTGGATCCACGTAGGAAGCTCGCAGGCGGGACCGAAGATCGTGGCTATCCTTTCCATAGTGGAAAGCTGCCGTAGATTGAAATTCCCCGTGCGTGACTATCTGGCTGCGGTCCTCCCTGGGCTCGCCAGCGTCCCGATTCGACGACTTCCTGAACTCACTCCCGCAGCGTTGGCCACGCAGAGGTTCTGAGCGCAATCGCCTGATTGCGACAGTTAACCGCACTTCCATTCTCGGTGTAAAAAAACCGCCCCGACATCGGGCGGCTTTTGGTCACTACCCATTATCAATCCAATTGGTGGGGGTCTCCCTTCTTACCGGCCCGCAACGGTCACCGATCGTCCTCATTTTGAACCGGTCGCAGGAGGTGGCTGAACGCCATGTCCGCGATCTGCCTCCCGTGCCTCCGCAAGCCTACCTGCGTGCTGTTCGGGCCGAACTGGCTATCGGCACGCTCGACGAAGCGCTTTCCAGAAGTCGACGAATAGGACTGCATATATATGACGCGCGGCTTTGTCGGCTCAGGGGTGAAGCGATCTTGATGCGCGATTCCTCAATGATAGCTCAAGCGGAGGAGAGCTTTCGCAAGGGCATTGGGATCGCCAGGAGTCAGTCCGCGAAGTCATGGGAGCTGCGCGCCACGACGAGTCTCGCGCGACTGCTCGCCAAGGAAGGCAAGCGCGAGGAAGCGCGCGCGATGCTCGCCGAGATCTACAACTGGTTCACCGAGGGCTTCGATACGGCCGACCTTAAGGACGCCAGGGCACTGCTCGACGAGCTGAGTGCGTAAAGAGGGGATCGCTGAGTGCGCTGCGCGAAATGCAAAACAGAAAACCCGGACGGGCTGAAGTTTTGCAACGGGTGTGG
>JAFAHS010000111.1 GCA_019237115.1 Deltaproteobacteria bacterium | reverse complement strand
GTAGGTGCCTCGACAATGCGGAACAGCGCGCTCTTTTCACGCAATGGCCGCAGCAAATACGGTTCGACGCCGCCGCTGCGGGGCCGATTGCTGAGGCGATCATCGCTGATACGTAATTCATCGCGAAAGCGACCATAATATTCGGTTCGCAGTGCCACGACGAGTCTTGCGTCGATATTGCGGAGATAGATTTCCTCGAGGAAGCGGAAGAAGGCCGCTCCGGCCCCGCCGCTGCGTGCTCGCGTCAGCACCTCCTCGGCTTGGTCCAGCACCAGGATGAGTTTGCCCGGCAGCTCGCCGCATATGGCGAGGAGAGCGCTCGCGAGAGCGTTGGCGAGCTCCTCGCGCGAGCCGGAGATCGCCTCTGTGAGCGTGCGACAGACCTCGCTGCTGACCGCCGCCTCGACGAGGACCTCTCCATCCCAGCCGGTTTCACGCCGCACTGGTTCTAGCGAACTCTCGCTGCTGCCGAATGCATCAACAAGTGACCGCGCAATTCCCGGCAATGGATCGCTCGTGCACCGGATGACGCTGTCTTTGCCATTCAAGAGGAAGTTTCGAGGTTCGCCTCGTCCGAGGTACGGAATCAGCCCGGCCCGCAAAAACGAGGACTTTCCGGAGCCGCTGGACCCCTGCAGAAGCAAGATCTTGACGCCGAACCCGAGAAGAATGTCCGCACATTCTCGGATCTCCGCGTCGCGCTCGCGGAATAGCCGCGCCTCGCTCTCACTGTAAAAATCGAGCCCGCGGTATGGGTGCTTTGGCCATCGGCCGGCTGTCGGAAGCGTGTCCATTGGTCATGCCGCCTCGAGCTGCTGCTGTAGCTCATCGATGGGGCTGTTCAACCGAAAGTCCCGCTCTGCGTAGCAGGTGTAAAAAAGATTGAGAGGAAATAGATCTTCCGCACGCTGCATCCTGTCGAATGCCTCTCCGAGTGTGAGGCCGTTTGCGCAGAGTTCCCACATCAGACGCGTGCCACAGCGCAACGCATAGCTGTTCAAAATCTCAGCTTCGGTGCCGATCAGTCCGCAAAAGCCGGGCTGCGCTATCGCCGACAGCAGCGAGCGTCCCTCGCCGCCGGTCGCCGAGAGGCAGCAGTTCAAGACCAGCAGCACTGGGTGACTTTCCCGGCGGCCCTTATGCAGCATTCTGGCGAAGCTTTGACAATCGATCTTCGATTTGTTGGCGAGCTCGAGCCAGTCTCCATCCGAGTGGGCAAGGATGAAGACGATCGTGTCGGCATCACAGATGCTCGCGCAGGCCTGCCTTGCGCTGTCCCAGTCGTAATAATCTTTGACCGGGAGTCCCGTCAGCCGTTTCAGCCTGGCTGAATCTTCGCCCAGATGCGGCCACGCATCCTCTACTTCTGTGCGATGCAAAGCGTAGAGCGCCCTGAGCGATTGCGGATCGACACCCAGAAAGTCTTGCTCGACGCCGCCGCCACGGACCAACATTGTGATATTGAAGCGATTTAGCCAAAAGCCAGCGAAGTCCGCCCGCGATGGTCTTCCCGACAGGGGTAGAGGATCGCCCTCAAAGACGAAGCCGAGCGGCAGGCTCACAACTTCGTCTGAGCAATGGACCCTCAGCTCTGCGCCGTCGTCCAGACTCTGGAGCGCTTGCGAGAGAGCCTGCGCGCGCAAATCGCTATCGTCAAACAGCGCATTGTAGAGCGCCGCCCCATGCTGCTGCAGGTCTTTGAGGGCACCTCTATAATTCTGCCAGCCTGGATCTCGTTCTTCCATCAAATCGTGGTTGCTGCGCACATAGGCATTCAATGCGCCCAGTGCGGCACGCAGATCGCGGCTCCGGTGGCTCAACAGCGCGCTCGGCAACTTCAACGGCCTCGACCAAGGACCGTTACCCTTGTGCCAAGTCAGCTTGATCTCGTCACCATTTGGGTCGAGCATCAGCTCCAACTCGCCGGGCATGTCTTTCTCCCGCCCGCTTTTCGCCGTGCGCTTGGTTAATAGAATGGGCCGGATCGCTGGTTTGCTATGTGAACTAGCTCACAGTTCGCAAAAAAAACGCACGACCTCGGGCGCGAGGCCGGCGAACTGCTCCTCGATGTATTTCGTGGATTCCGGCCAGATCCCGTCGGTGTGGGGATAGTCCGAACCCCACATCATCGTCTCGACGCCGATGCAGCGAGCGCGACGGATCCCGCGGTTCCAGAAATTGGGCTGATGCGCCGCTCGGTGCACTCAGCCGGGGGCGTCTTCAGCGCTTCGCGGGCGCCCCGCGGCGGAAGAATGCCGGAACGTAGGAGCGGCGTCGG
>JAFAHS010000582.1 GCA_019237115.1 Deltaproteobacteria bacterium | reverse complement strand
TGCAGCTTGTACTCCTTGCCGTAGTAGACGGTACGGATGCCCGTGTTGATGAGCACCTTGAGACAGTGAATGCAGGGCGTGTGGGTCACGTAGATGTCGGCATCGCGGATCGCGGCGCCATTGCGAGCAGCCTGCGTGATCGCATTGATCTCGGCGTGGATAGTGCGAAAGCAGTTCTGTTCGATTTCGCCGTCGGGGTTGCGCGACTCGTAGATAAGGCATCCGACTTCGGTGCAGTGCGGCATGCCCGCCGGCGCGCCATTGTAACCGGTCGCCAGGATACTGCGGTCGCGCACGATTACTGCGCCCACCTTGGCGAGCAGGCAGGTCGAGCGCTCCGCGACCTGCCGCGTGATGGTCATGAAATATTGGTCCCACGACGGCCGCCGCGGCGGCGCCGCGGCGTCGGTACGGGCTGCTTGCTTGTCGTCCGCCACCGTTGTCGGCACCTGGCGTGGCCCAGTCAATCTCGAGTCACGATCGCATCGACGAGATTGGGCCCGGCATGGGCGCCTGTCCCATGATACATCACTTCGTAGGATTGAGCCGGCTTCTGCGGCGTTTCCGGCACGTTGAGCGAAATCGGAACAGGAACGAAGGTCGCAGCGAACAGCACCATCGTGAGCCACGCCGCGACCTGGCGACCGGTGTTCAGAGGGGTGTTGCGATCGAGCGTGGCAGGATGCCCAAGGCCAAGCGCGATTCCCAGCACTCCCCACACCAACCATCCGGGCCAGAAACCATAGCCAAGCGCGAGGGGCACTAGTACCAGCAGCCAGCAGGAGACCACGAACAGGGTCGAGATCGTGCGATGCGCGCGCGGGAAGAGGGTGTACACGACATGCCCGCCGTCTAGCTGACCAATCGGCAGCAGGTTCAGGGTGGTCACGAAAAGCCCGATCCATCCCGCGAACGCGATCGGATGCATGGTGACGTTGACGAGATTCGGATTTACTCCCAGCACCCATCGCGCGAGTCCCCAGAACAGAAGCGAGTTGCCGAGTCCGAGGGAAACCCCGCTTTGGGCCGAAAGCGCCGTCACCTGGGAAAGTTTCAGTCCAACGATCACGCAGGGCAGGGCAACTATCACGCCCGCCCACGGACCGGCAGCGCCGATATCGAACATCGAGCGCCGCGAGGGTGGCATTTCTCGGATACGGATGAAGGCCCCGAAAGTGCCAATGATCATGTAGGAAGGGAACGGCGCCGGGATGAAATAGGGAAGACTCGTGTTGACGCCATTGCGCCTCGAGGTCAGGTAGTGGCCCATCTCGTGCGCGAGCAGAATCGCCATCAGCGGGATAGAGAATGAGAGTCCCGCGGACAGAGCAGCCAGACTGTTGATCGGGTGGAGTAGCGAAAGCTCGGCGCCCGCGCTGTACGCTCCCGCCATGGTGGTGGTGAGCAAAGTCAGCCCGAACAGGGCGAGATTAAGGGCGGGAATACGCACACGCCCGGGCGACATCGGCTTGGCCGACTCGGGCCCGTAGCGGGGAATCTCCGTCAAAACGCTGGAGCTTTGGTTTGCAGTAGCTTCATCCATTGTTACGAACGCGCCATTCGCGCAACGACCGTCGCGCCGACTCCGCAGCCAAGGCGAGTGGCCGCACTTGCGTCACGCACCGCTATCTCGAGAAGTTCAAAACTGCCAAACGTGGCGAGGATGGTACCCGGGCGCGCCTCACCATAGGTGTTGAGAATCTTCATCGGCGCGCCACCTCTGATCCTAACCGAAACCTGTTTCCCGGGAAAGGAAGAGTGCAGTCGCGCGACATCTTTGCGGCTGATGTTGGTTATCAAATTGCCGAATCCGTCGACGTAAAGCACTTCCCCGCGAATTCCATTGGCCGTTCCATCTGGCTTTGGAAGATGGAGAGGTTTGATACGGGCAACCGCAGAACCGAGCGTCCCCAGCGGGGTTCCGCGCGACAGGAATGCGGCTGCGGGGGCGAAGATATCGCGTCCGTGGAAGGTGGAACTTGGGCTGGCGAGCCGATGACGAGTCGACTCGAGGCGGACGGCGCGGCTTATTCCCGCATCGCGCGCCGCCAACGAGAGCACCCCATTGTCGGGCCCGACGAAACGGGCGCCCGCGCGCGTCTCGACTGCAATGGGCAATCGTGAAGTGCCCACGCCCGGGTCGACGACCACCAGGAACACGGTCCGGCTTGGGAAAAAACGCCAGCTTTCGCGCAGCGTGATGGCGCCGGCGGCAATCGACTGCGGAGGAACGCCATGAGTGATGTCAAGCAGCACGGCGTCCGGCGCGATCGATGCGAGTACGCCCTTCATCGCGCCGGCATAGTGGTCGCGATAGCCGAAGTCGGTGAGCAACGCGATCGGAGCATCGGACTGCGCGCGTCTCATGTCACGGGCGTCCAATCCGCGCAAGTTCTTCACGCACCGCCACGGCGAGCAGGGGAAACATGAGTTCGTGATGGCCGGTAAGCGCGATGCGGGTGCCGCCGGTTTCGGTGGGACGCTCGACCACATTTCGGCGCGCGCGATATTGCCGCATGAAGTCCATATCGGCAGCGGTGAAGTTGCGCGCGTTGCGCCCGAGGTTGCGCGCGAGGTTGAGAGCCTTGAGAAAGACCTCGGGCATGATAACGGCAGAGCCGAGATTAAGTACGACGCCGCGCGAGAGGGTGCCCGCTACCGCGGCGAGACGATGGAAGTCATTCATGCTGGCAGCGCCAATCGCGCGACCATCGGCGGCGGGATGCATATGGGTGATGTCCGAGCCGAGCGCGACGTGCACGGTGGCCGGAGTCCCGCGTCGGTATGCGGTGGCGAAGATGCTGGCGGCGCGAAACTTGAGCCGGGCGCGCTCGATCTCGCGGCCGACAATTTCTCCCAACCCCCTGTTTTCGTCTGCCGCCAGCCGCGCCGCGCGGTTTAAGAAGGCGCCGGTCTCTTCCGCCATACCAAAGCTGCCATCGGCAAGTCCGGCCCCGACATCTTCAGACGTCCGGCCGGCGACGGCCAGCTCAAAGTCATGAATGATAGCGGCGCCATTGGTGGCGATGGCGCTGAGAATACCATCGTGGAGCAGTCCGCAGATGATCGGACCCAACCCGACCTTAAGCGGGTGGGCACCCGACATCATCAGGAAGGTGCGACCCGAACGATGTGCCCTGGCGATCGCGCGCGCCAGAGCGCGCAGGTCGCGTGCGGCGAGCACATCGGGCAGTCCGTCCAGGAACCGGCGCATCGAGGCGCCGGCACCGAGCGGAGTCGCCAGCTGACCCCGGCTCACGATTCGCGAAAGCGAGGCGAGCTTGCGGGTGCGCGCACGCGAGGGGTCGATAGGGGTTGCCTTCATCCGGAATTTGCGGTCACGTATGAGCCGACTCGTTTGTCGCATCAAGCTACCGGAAGCTGCCAAGGGCGCCAACTACATACCCAGGTGGCGAGCAGGCTTTACTTAGGAGGCGCAGCAGACTAGTTGCGTGCGAAGAGCAAAGGAGGAGAGCGATGAGTCTATCCAGACGCGTTACGGCAGAGTTCATCGGCACTTTCTGGCTGGTGTTGGGAGGCACCGGGACGGCGGTACTCGCGGCAGGGTTTCCGAAGCTGGGGGTCGGCTTCGTAGGGGTGGCACTCGCCTTCGGGCTTACGCTTCTTACGATGGCGTTTGCCATCGGACACATCTCCGGATGTCACATCAATCCGGCGGTTACGGTCGGACTCTTCTCGGGCGGGAAATTTCCCGGGTCCGAAGTGATTCCGTACATAATCGCACAAGTCCTGGGAGCGATCGTCGCCTCGGCGGTTCTCTACGTGATCGCGAGCGGTGCCGCGGATTTCAGCTTGAGTGGCGGGAGCAACCCTTTTGCGACGAATGGGTATGGAGATCATTCGCCTGGCGGTTATCCGCTTTCATCGGCGCTGGTGTGTGAGGTTGTGATGACCTTTATCTTCCTGTTCGTGATCATGGGTGCGCTCGACAAACGCGTGCCCGCGGGATTTGCGCCGATCCCGATCGGATTGGTGCTGACGCTCATTCACCTCATCAGCATCCCGGTGACCAATACCTCGGTGAATCCGGCGCGCAGCACGGGTCCGGCATTGTTCGTGGGCGGGTCGGCGCTCAGCCAGCTGTGGCTGTTCTGGGTAGCGCCAATTGTGGGTGGTGCTTTGGGTGGTTTCGCCTATCGCTCGCTGGCAGGAGGATCAGACAGGTAGAAGAGGAGCAGGGCTGACGCTTGACGGATCGGTCCCTCGTAATTGACAGTCTGATCGGTGGGTCCTAGACTCCGCGGTGGGCGGGCGTAATTCAGTGGTAGAATGCCAGCTTCCCAAGCTGGACGTCGCCGGTTCGACCCCGGTCGCCCGCTCCACTTTTTCTCTTAGTAAAATCAGCTACTTGCGACGATCCTCGGCTCGCAGCGTCCGCGCTCGAAGC
>JAFAHS010000561.1 GCA_019237115.1 Deltaproteobacteria bacterium | reverse complement strand
GCGGGCGTGGCTAAGGGGTTGCGGCGCGCCCGTGATCGCCGTGTCACCCATCGTTGCCGGCGATGCAATCAAGGGTCCCACGGCCAAGATCATGCGCGAGCTCAACATTGCGGTATCCCCAGCCTCCGTCGCCAAGCACTACAGCGGCCTGGTCGACGGATTTGTCATCGACAGCACTGACGCTCATTTGAGCGATGAGATACGGGCGATGGGCATTACCGTGCATATGGCTCAGACCGTCATGCGCTCGTCGACCGATCGGGCGGCGCTCGCAGGCGAGTGTCTAGGCTTTGCCCAGCGGATCCTGGCGGAGCGACCGGAGATCGCCGGGCGATGAGCGTGATCTTAGATACCGTGCAAGGATCTGGACGTTGGAACGTCGCGTTTGGCGCCGCCCTTCTCGACGTTGAATGCGTGTCGCGCGCCGAGCAAACCGTACGTAATTCTACCTAGGGATTTTACCTGAATTTGCTCGTTGGGCTGATGCAACATAGGCTATTCTAACTCCGATGTAGTTGACGTGTGGTAGGCGATGTATAGACCTAGGGCACGAGCTATTGCTGCCATTCTTCCCAAACTCGATGAGTACGATCTGACGCTGGCTGTTGCTACTATCGCGGCTGCTGTCGGGATTTCGCTGGGACTCATCTGAGTTTGGATGGTGATCGCCCTTTCCAGTGACGCCTTCAACTAAATCGCGAAAGGTATCCTTTATTTCTACTTTGTCAGAGCCGCGCGCACGGCTGCCAGCTCCTTCTCCTTGCGCGAATCAACCTGCGGGTACGCGAGGTCCAGGTGTTCCAGTGCTTCTACGATCGCCGCTGCCACAACGAGTCGAGTGAACCATTTGTTATCGGCCGGCACGACGAACCAGGGCGCGTGCTTCGATGCGGTCGCCCGGATTGCTTCCTCATACGCATCCATATAGTCGTCCCAGTATTTACGCTCCTTAATGTCGGCGTCTGAGAACTTCCAGCGCTTGTCCGGCTGATCCAGGCGCTCGATGAAGCGCCTCTTCTGCTCCTGGCGTGAGACATACAGGAAGAATTTGAGAATAATCGTCCCCTGCCGCGTAAGGTAGTCCTCGAACTGTGCGATGTCGGCCAGCCTCTCTTTCCAGATCTGCTTGCCGGCATGGGGCAGTTTCTGCCGTTGCAGGAGCTCTTCGTGCACGCGCACGACAAGGACCTCTTCGTAGTAGGACCGATTGAAAATCCCGATCCGCCCGCGCGCGGGTAAGCCCTTGACGTATCGCCACAAGTAATCATGGTCGAGTTCCTCCGGCGCGGGTTGCTTGAAGGAGGATACCTGGCAGCCCTGTGGATTGACGCCCGACATGACGTGCTTGATCGTGCTGTCTTTGCCGGCCGCGTCCATCGCCTGAAACACGATAAGGAGTGACCAGCGGTCCTGGGCGTAAAGCATATCCTGCACCTCGGCCAGCCAGGCCGTGCCGCGTTGGAGCAGTTCGGCCGCATCCGCCTTGTCCAGTGTCAGGCCGCACGTATCGCCGGGGTCGAAATCCTTTAGTCTAAATCCCTTGCCTTTGACGATGCGGAACGGGGCGACATATTGCTCGAACGCCGGCTCGAGGATCTCTTTTCTGACCGTGTCCGGCGGACCGGTGAACTGTTTGGGCTTCATTGGTTGCTCCCCGGCCGTTGCTTCGCCCATTCTGTCCCTTTGATACGCGCGTCCGGCTGGCAGTCCATCAGCGCAGGTCGGCACGGCAGCTTTCGGCGAAGTCGCGCAGGATGTCGAAATTCTGATCGATTGGCGGCCTGGTTTTCAGGTCGAATTTCGGCATGTAGTAGGTTGCGATGACTTTGTTCATTGCAGCTTCCGCGGCTTTGACTGTTCGCTCCGATGCGAACAGGCGTAGCTTCCCCATGGTGGCATAGAGCGGAATGAGCTTCGAAGGATCTTGAATTGATGTCTGCAGCAACGAATCCATGAATGCCTTCGATGCCAAGTCGATAAATTCAACGAAAATCCGCTCACGCCGGGTATTTTCTTGCGCTTCTCGCCGCGCTTCATCCTGATGGCGTTGCGTCAGCCAACTCGTCGCGAGCGACGCGAGTG
>JAFAHS010000492.1 GCA_019237115.1 Deltaproteobacteria bacterium | reverse complement strand
AGACGTGTGCTCTTCCGATCTGGAGGCCTCAGGAATGCCCGTTAAAGGCGCCTGGGAGCCCGCAGGACTGGCCGGAAGGGCGGAGAGGATTGTGACGCTGCCGGTGCCAGCCGTATAGGCGGCCAGCAGAGCGCAGCAGATTTTGATGACGAGATGGGCGAGGAAGAAGTGTTTGCGGAGTCGATTGGACAAATGGTTGGTGGAGCGAAGGGGATTCGAACTGCCGGTGCGCTTTTGCCTTTCTTCCATGTACCCCCCACCCTCTTGAAAGCGGACTGCCGGTTCGAATCCCCTTGTATCTTGTCTGATGAGTCCCAAACTAGTTGTGATTCGCTGCGCGCATCCTGAGGGATGAAACCTGATAAAAGTGGAGCACATGCTGCCGGCACAGAGGTCGGTTTTCCCTTGGTGCTCGCAGCCCGTAAACTAGTTTGACCCGAAGCCCTGCGAGCACCCTGGATTGTTGCCAAAGGGCCGAGCAGCCCGAGAGCACGGTTGGTAGAGTTCGACGACGACGAGGGCTTCACGCCGACGGCATGTGAGGAGGAGGTGCGGCAATGAAGGTGCTCTACGAACGGTGTGCGGGACTCGACGTGCACAAGGAGACGGTGGTGGCGTGCGTGCGGGTGATGGAAGGCGCCGAGGTGAGACGTGAGGTGCGGAGTTTTGCGACGACCACGCGGGAACTTATGGCGCTGGCGGACTGGCTGCGAGAAGCCGGCTGCACTCAGGTGGCGATGGAGTCGACCGGGGTGTACTGGAAGCCGGTGTGGCACGTACTGGAAGGTGAGTTCGCGCTGGTGCTGGCCAATGCGGCGCACATTCGCAACGTCCCGGGACGCAAGAGCGATGTGAACGACGCCACCTGGATTGCAGACCTGTTGGCGCACGGGCTGATCCGCGCCAGCTTTGTTCCGCCGGGGTCGATCCAGGAATTGCGTGATCTGACGCGCACGCGCAAGCAGCTGGTGCGGGAGATCGTGCAGCACAAGCAGCGGATCCAGAAAGTGCTCGAAGACGCCAACGTGAAGCTCGGCTCGGTAGTCTCCGACGTGCTGGGGGAGAGCGGGCGGCGCATGCTGCGGGCGATGATCGCGGGCGAGCAAGATCCCCACAAGCTCGCAGCACTGGGCAGCGAGCGGCTGGCGGCTTCGCCGGAGACCCTAGCCGAGGCGCTGCACGGACGGGTGACAGCCCACCACCGCTTCCTTCTCAAGCAGCATCTGGCGATGATCGAGCATCTGGAAAAGACGGTCAGTGAGTTCGAAGCGCAGATCGAGGCTGCGCTCGAGCCCTTTCGCGCCGTCATCGAACGGCTCGTGACCATTCCGGGCGTGAGCGCGACGGCGGCGCACGTGATTGTGGCGGAGATCGGCGTGGATATGAGCCGTTTTCGGACCGTGGGGCACCTGATCTCGTGGGCCGGGCTATGCCCGGGGCTTAATGAAAGCGCGGGTAAGGTGAAGTCGCGCACCCTGCGCAACGGCGCGCCGTGGCTCAAGACGGTGTTGGTGCAATCGGGCTGGGCTGCCAGCCGCAGCAAGGACAGCTATCTGCGCTCACAGTTTCTGCGCATCAAATCGCGGCGCGGCCCCAAGAAGGCCGTCATGGCGGTGGCGGCTTCGATTCTGACGGCTGCCTATCACCTCGTGCGCGACCCGGTAGCGTACCGCGACCTCGGTCCCGTGTACCTATTGCGCCTCGACCATGGACGCGCCGCGGAGCGCCTTGCCGAACGCATCCGAAAGCTTGGCTATCAAGTCGAAATCCGAAAAGCCGCTGCCTGACCAAACGCACTAAGGTCTGGTCGTTTCTTGGTAGAGAAGGTGTCGCTTCAGGATCTAGGCCGCGCAAAGAGAATCGTCGTCGACAAGGACAACACCAACATCGTGGTCGGCTATTATGAAGGCAAGCGGCTCCTCTATGTGGCTCGCGTTCGAAACGGCTTCGCGCGGGCGTCCACGGAGGCGCTATACAATCGATTCCGCGGACTCGATCGTGAAAGCTGCCCGTTCCAGAATCTGCC
>JAFAHS010000367.1 GCA_019237115.1 Deltaproteobacteria bacterium | reverse complement strand
TGCGGTGTCGCACGACACCTACGCTGACGCTCTGCCTTGCACTTCTGAGTCGATTTGCAGGGTCAGATCACTTGAAGTTCCTCTGTCATAAAGGAAATACATTTGTGCGGATCAACGAACTTCAGTTCGTCAGCGCGAATTATCTCCCGATACTTCGGTTCGCTGAACGCCTTTGAAGCCTCCTCAACGCTGTCGAACCAAAGCTCCGCGACGCCGTCATAGTCGCCAGCGATGCCGAATGGTGCCGTGCCTTCCACCAGGTGACACTGCACGTATTTGCGGATGTGGCGACAAAGTCGGCGACGCTCTTAACCAGCGGGCCGGGCTTCTCGCGCCAGTAGGAGTCGAACTCCTCGCGGCTGATGTCAGTTCTGCGAGTTGCGCAGATTATTAGTTTGACCATCGGGTTCTATCGTCCTGAAGTTATCGGCTCGATGATTGTCCTCAAGGCCGCCGTTCCGGCTCCAGATCGATTCGCAGGCCGTTGAGATTGCGGGCCATCATGTTCCAGAACCCGACGGCAGCATTGAGGTCGAGCACGTTCACCATCCCGAGACGACCCTCTACCTGACGAAACAGCTGGTCATCCACCTGCGCCTTTAAAGTCAATTCCTCGGCGTAGCGGAGAACCAGTTTGTCGTCGTCAGAGAAAAAGGGGCTGGTCTGGTAGGTGTCTATGTGGTCGAGCTGCTCGCGGGTGACGCCCGTGTTAAGCGCAACGCCGATATGATTGACGAAGCCGTACTCGCAGTTGAGTCGCTTCATCAGGATGAGCACGGCGAGCTCGCGCAGGCGCGGAGAGAGCGACAATTGGCTCATGAAGTACTGCCCGAGTTGGGAGATCGCCTTGGCGAGCCTCGGGCTGTTGGCCAGGGCCTTCATAATGTTGGGGACGTCGCGGAAGTTGAACTGGCTGGTAGTAGTATCTTGCAACATTTCGGCCAAGAACTGCTTGGCTTCCGCGCTTCCGGAGTCGCGTTCGACGTAGGGAATTCTGGCCATGGTCGATTCCTTTTTTTCACCGACCCAGCATGTGCCGCCGCTCTGTTATCGCGGCTCGATAATGCTCTGGTGTCAGCCAGGTCATCCTTTCTTCAACCTAGTTCGTGGGGATCTGCCATAGCGCGGCGGCGTTGTCCTGCATTATTGTCTTGCGATCCGCATAGGGCAGATACGCGAGCACCTTAGCGGCATGAGCCAACGGGTCGGGATAGAGGCAGGTGGGGTGGGGGAAATCGGTTTCAAACAGCACATTCTTCACTCCCACCTCTGTGATCGCCTTCATCGGCCCGAACTCCTCGAACCACCACGACACGTAGAAGTGATCACGGAAGTATTCGCGCGGACGCCGCCGCAAGCCCCAGCGATCGCCGTAGGTCATCTCGTCGAACTGGTACTCGGCAAGCTCCAAGAAGAATGGCATCCAGCCAAGTCCGCTCTCGACCGAGATAAACTTCAGTTTCGGCCAGCGGTCGAGCAGGCCACTGTAGATGAGGTTGATCATAATGTGTGAGCTAAGCATGATGCCCACCGTGGCGGAGACCGCCACAGGTGCCATCTGTCGAGTACCTCGAGTCGCTGCCGTCCCCTTCGACATCTTCGCCGGATCAAGACCGAACGATTTCCACGGACCGATCTCCCGAGGCATGGCGCCGCTGGCGATGTGAAAGCTGATCGGCATGTCACACGCTGAGCACGCTTCCCAGAACGGATCCCAAGCCGGGTCCCCATAGTCGGGGAGACCATTCCCCCACGCCTCCGGGGCGGAAGTCGCAGTTACACCGCGGAGCCCGAGTCCATGTGCCCGTTCGATCTCTTTGGCTGCGGCCTTGATATCCCAGAACGGTACCAGCGCCTGCGGGCGGAGGCGTCCGTTGGCGGCCGAAGCCCACTGCGCCACGCCCTCGTTATATAAGCGGATGCAGAGGTTGCGGTCCTCTTCGGGGATCGTACGGGCAACCGCGCCGGCGCCAAAGCCCGCGACGTTGGGGAACACCACCTGCCCCCAGACGTGGAGGTCATCCATGATCTTCAACCGGGCCTTTGCGTCCAGGGTGGATTCATCGACCTGGTCGTAGGTGTCGAGGGTGACCGCGCCACGGAACTTTTCGCGGTTGCGGCCGATGACGGTAATCGCGGCACCGCCCCCGAACCCGAGCGGCGTGTCCCTGTAGAACCATTGATCAACGGCGCCGATGCGCTTGACGTATGGGACGCGGTTCCGTGAAGCTGCCGGCACCTGTGAGGTCCACAGATCCGGCGGCTCGGTGAGATGCGTATCAATATCGATGACCTTGATGCCGTTAAGGGCTTCAGGCATCGCGACTGGTCCTGTACTCATGGTTAGCCTCCGTATTGCCTGCGAGGGTGTTGTGCTTTGATAAACGACGGTCAATAGGCTGAACTGCCGCCGTCGGCGGCGATGGTAGCGCCGTTGATCATCCGGGCTTTGTCCGAAGCCAAGAACAGCGCAACGTTGGCGATATCCTCTGGATCACCAACCGAGAAGGGATATTTTTCGAGCATTCCCTTCATCGGCGAGTCGGTTTTGCGAGGGTCGCCGAACATTCGAATCACGCGATCGGTGACCGTCAGACCGGGGCAGATCGCGTTCGCACGAATGCCGTGGCGCGCATATTGGCCGGCCAGCCCGCGCGTGAGCGAGAGAATGGCGCCCTTGGCGGCGGTATAGACGTGTCCTTTGTAACTCCCTTGCAGCGCGGCGCCGGAGGACATATTCACGATCGCGCCGCCACCGGCCTTGATCAGCTCCGGGATGCCGTGGCGACAGACGAGAAAGGTGCCGAGCAGGTCCAGGGTCATGGTATGCTGCCACACGGCCATATCCACGTCGGTTACAGGGGCATCCTGGTTAATCGAGCCGCCGGCACAGTTGTACAAAATATTGAGCGTTCCATAGCGCGCGACGCTTTGCCTGACCGCGTTCCGAACGTTCTCCTCCCTGGTCACGTCGGTTTCGATGAACGCTGCATCGCCGCCGGCGCTGCGCACGTCCTCTTCACTAGAGCGGCCCAGCTCCGGCTTGAGTTCGGCAATCACCACCCGGGCGCCTTCGAGCGCGAAGAGGCGGGCAGCGGCTCGCGCGATGCCGGAACCGGCACCTGTAATGAAGGCTACTTTTCCCTGTAACATGCCCATCATCCGCTCTCCTTGGGAGATCACTCGACAGCGGGGTTAAGCGGCCCTGTCCTTGTCCTTCTTCTCGCCGGCTGTCCGAGTAATAGCCAACCGCGCCTGAAGACCGCGCCTGGCCGCTTTCAAGTGCTTGAGGAGTCGCAGTTGAGCCAGCGGAATGGTAGCTCCCAAAAGCAACAGCGCAGTGCCGAAGGCAGCCTCGGCGCTGAACCCGTCTCCATCCAACTCTTCATGGACCCACAGCTCGACCGCGCCGGCGAAATTGATCATTAACTGGCGCGCCAGTTGGTCTGCTGCGACTGCCGGCGATAGCAACCCGGCGTGCTGAACGTCCGCCAGCGCCCGCCTCCATCGTTGCAGGTGGTGCTCCACGAACTCCGGCCGATGAAGATCGTCCGACACTCCTAGCAGTGCTCGATACAGGGGCCGGAAGAACTCGGCATGCGTGGCGAGATGCGTGGCGACAAGCCTGGTCGTTTCGAGCAGACGGTCGAGCGGATCCTTAAGCGAAGCGGTCAGGTCTTTCACCGGCAATTCTGTCAGCGAGCGGTTGAACAAGGCAAAAAGCAGCTGCGGCTTGGAGCCAAAGAGGTTATACGGCGTGGCCGGGCTGACCTCGGCCCGTTCCGCCAGCACCAGCATCGTGAAGTCAGCTCCGCCAGTCTGGCGGATAAGCTGCTCGGCCGCGTCAAGAATTCGGCGGCGCCGATCCGCCAGTTGTTTTTCCCGCAGTTTCATAGAGTGAAGAGTAATTATATAGTATACTATAAACAGGGCGCAAGAAGGTGCCGCGCCGACCAGCTTTCTGCCGTAAGGTAGCCGAATGTATATTGGCGTCGTCATTATCGCGCTTTGGGCAAAACGCGCCCCCGTTCAGCAATGATATTCCGCTGGATTTGTGAGGCCGGACGGCCGTCCTTGCCCTCCCTTGCTCCAGCCGTGCGGCAGGTTTTCGCGCAGAAATTTCTGCAAGCGCTGACGGAAACGTTCCTCGTGAGGACTGAAGCTCAGGTCCAATGAAATACCCTCGCTCGTTCAAAACTGCGTAGGTTGAAGCTGGCCCGTCGCGCGGAAGCTATGCTCCTACGATTTGCCTTTCCTCGCAGTTTTATATACTAAACTAATCCTATAGTTTACTATAAGATAGGCAAGAGTGCACGATCGGGAAGCCTGTAGGGCAATTGCCGAGAACGTCTGGAGGAAGGCAGCACAATGGCCGGTTACGAAACGATCATTTACGACCAAGTCGAGGACAAGATTTTCCGCCTAACGCTGAACCGCCCGGAAAAACTCAATGCGATGTCGCAGGGGTTGCTGGGCGAACTCGACCGCGCATTGGACGAATTCGAAGCGGATCCCGCGGCGAGCGTGCTCATCATTCGTGGTGCCGGGCGGGCTTTCTGCTCCGGTTATGATCTGCAACCAACTCAGCAAGCACCTTCGGCGCGCTTTACCGTGACCAGGGATCGCCTCGCCATGCAGAAGTTAGTCGATCGCTGGCAGCGCTTGTGGGCACTCCCCAAGCCTGTGATCGCTCAGGTTCACGGCTACTGCCTGGCTGGCGCGACCGAGCTCGTCGGCCATTGCGATATTGTCTTCGCCAGCGAGGAGGCCCTGTTTGGCCATCCGGCTGGACGCGCCGTCGGGATCCTGCCCACGCTCTCGATGTGGCCCATTTTGATGGGTCCACGCAAGGCCAAGGAGTATCTCTTCACGGGTGACTCGATGAGCGCTCAAGAGGCCTTGGACTGGCACCTGGTCAACCGCATTTTCCCGAAGGAGCAGCTTGAAGCTGAAACCCTTGCCTACGCGCGACGCGTGGCGGCGGTTTCCCTCGATATGCTGACTTTGCATAAGGCTTCGGTGAATCGCTGGCTCGACATACTTGGTTTCCGTGCGCTCGAGCAGTCAGCGGCTGATTTCGACGTTATCGCGCATCAGACCGAGGCAGTGAAAAACTGGGCGAGGATGAGCCGCGAGCAGGGACTCAAGGCGGCGCTGACCGAGCGCGATCGGCCGTTCGCCCGCAAGTAGTCAGTCTCTCTAGACGGAACTGGTGGCTTTCTTCCAAACAATAGCCACTGACGTGTGTAAGGGGTGACGCAGCGGCCGAAACTCTGACGTGCAAGAGAAGGAACCATGGCACCATCCCAAAGTGCGGTTGCGCTTCAAGGCAACTAAGACGGTTTAGTTCAAGGTTCCCTACAACCTGACGGAGCACAACCAGCGGAGGACTTGAAAATGGCGGATCAGACGGAGCGAAAACGACTGGCTGGAAAGGTCGCGATCGTCACCGGCGCGGGCCGCGGGATCGGCCGATGCGAGGCGTTACAACTGGCCGCAGAAGGCGCGAAAGTTGTGGTCAACGATGTGTTCATCGAAAACCGCGGCGAACCCAACGAAGTTGCGATCGCCGCCAGCGTCGCGGACGAAATTCGCGCTGCCGGTGGCGAGGCCGCTGCCAACCTCGACAGCGTTGCCTCGATGACGGGGGCGGAACGGATCGTTAATCACGCCCTGCGGGAATTCGGCCGTGTCGATATTCTGATCAACAACGCCGGAAACCATCGTCCCGGCTTCACTTATGAGATGAACGAATACGACTGGGATCGCGTTATCCAGACCCATCTCAAAGGGACGTTTGCGCTGATCCGCTTCGCCAGTCCGCTGTTCTGTCGCCAAGGCGCCGGCGTCGTCGTTAACACCGGCTCGGAATCGGGGCTGGGCCACCCAACGATGGCCAACTACTCAGCCGCGAAAGAAGGAATCCTCGGCCTGACCCGCAGCGTGGCGCGCGAGATGGGCCGCTTCGGCGTGCGCTGCAATGCGATTCGGCCGCGCGCTGTAACACACTCGGTCGAGATCTTCACCAAGACCACTTCTGCCCCGACCCAGGCGCTCGAGCGCGCTCTCGGCCGCTTCTGGCTCGGCGATCGCGGCCACATTCCGAGCAATGGCGGGCCCGAGCATGTGGCGCCTTTAGTGGTCTGGCTGTGCACCGATGCCGCGAAAAACGTCAACGGCCGGACCTTTTACGTCTGCGGCGACGAGGTCGGGCTTTTCTCGGAACCGGAGGTAATCTGTAGTCTCAGCCGCGCGGGGGGTTGGACCCTCGATTCACTGGACTCCTATGCCCGAGAGCGATTAATCGGCGATCTCACGAACGATTTCCTACTCGAAGGTATCCTGAATTGCGGAAATTCGAGCCAACCAAAGCTGAGCTCGACTTGAGCAGGACAGCCAAAAGGCGACAGATACAGCTCTCCCGTGGTTGGAAGCTCCCATCGAATTCTAAGCCTAAAATCCTTTCTACTTGAACCGCAACGTTAGATTTTGATTCTCTCGACTTCCTCGAATGAGAGTTCCTCGCGGGTGCGGTCGTATAATTTGGTTGTTCGTGGCGATTCGTGATTGGCGATGGTCTGGGCGTGCTCCAGCGTTCCTCCGTTCTGTAGATAGGTCGTGATCCCGGTGGCGCGGAAAGTATGACAACAGGTGGAGTAGGGCAGGCCGGCAGCCTCAGCTCTGCGCTTAATCATGTGCAGCACGTCGAATCGGGACATCGGCCTGTCGCCGAGCCGATCGCCCTTGCCCATGGTGCGGAACAGTGGCCCCTTTTTGTCGCGAGAGATTGCGGCCGCCGCGATCCAGGTGTTCAGGCACTCCTCCAGACTGGGATGGCAGGGCACCTCGTGGCGCTTACCACCTTTTTCATGCAGGCGGAGCCACCAACGTTGGCGATGCTGCAAATAGTCGCCAGTCTTCGTGCTGACCGCAGCGCCCACCCTGGCGAAGCTGTAGACCATGGTCCCGATTAGTGCCCGGTCTCGCAGCCCGATT
>JAFAHS010000211.1 GCA_019237115.1 Deltaproteobacteria bacterium | reverse complement strand
CCCCCGAATAAATCGGGAGCGCTTCGCTAAGGCCGAACTCCATACTGAAATAAGCCGCCTCTTTCAACGACGCATCAGGATATTGCTTCTGAAACCATCCTTGCGATTGGTTAGCCTCGCGCCGATGTAGCACGAGTCGCTCAATGTGACTCCGCAACTCCCTGTCTTTGAGCATCGAATCGAGCATCTTTTTCGAGACAAGTTGAAGCATCAGCCATGGATTGCGAGTGATCATCCAGACTTCTGGATCGATCTGCCGCCAGATTTGGTCGGAATAGCGATTCCACTCTACGCCCAGGTCTAGGGCCAGTTCACGTAGGAGATCGATCAGAGGTTGCGATTGAATTGACGATTCAGCCTCGCTCATTACACCTACTCCGATAACGTCCTGGGAGACGCCCGCACTACCGGTCAGGGGAGGCGGACTAACACAGTTGTCCCCGATACTACTCGATCTCTTCGAGTAAACTGGCCCGAAGCTACGTCCGTCCTTACGATCATGTCACGGGACTGTTAACTTCGCGGCGACTATTGATCTCGTATTCCAGCTCCCATACCAACGCCGCCTGTCCGGAACGGCTGACACCGGCCGAGCTTCTCAATCCGATCATAGCTCCTGTCCGCCAGCACCTACTCCGGCGCATCGGCGTCCGATTCTGGAGAGACGTGTCAATTGTATCCGGCGCAACCCTGCTGGCGGGTGTGGGCCACCTCGCGCCGGCTTTCATCTGGGCAATGGTGTTCGTTTTGTGCGGGGAGTTTAGCCGACTCGCCCGCGCCTTTTACAGTTTCGGGAGCTGAACCTACGCGCCCGTATCCATCGGAGTCACTTTTCCGGCAGTGGTCCAATTCCGCACATGGAGGGCTCGGTCTCGTCAAAGCGTGCCACCTGAAGATCAACGAGCCTGACTGGCACATTCGATGCTGTGTTGGCACTCGCATCTGGAGGCGCAGCATGGCAATTCGAATCGGAATAAACGGCTTCGGCAGGACGGGCCGAATGTTTTACCGGGCGGCGATCGAGAAACGGGTTCCGTTCGAGATCGTCGCAGTGAACGATGTGACGAGCGCTCAGAGCATCGCACATTTGCTCAAGTACGACTCGGTACACGGCACACTTCCGCAACTGGTTAAGGTCGAAGGCTCGACCGTGATGGTAGACGGGCACGCTTTCGAGGCACTGTCCGAGCACGATCCGTCGCGCCTGCCATGGGCAAAGCTGGGCGTTCAGATCGTGGTCGAGTCGAGCGGTCATTTTACGTCGCGGGAAAAGGCGGGGGCTCATCTCAGCGCCGGCGCGCACAAAGTGATCATCAGCGCTCCCGGCGAGGGAGCAGATGCGGCCTTCTG
This sequence comes from Deltaproteobacteria bacterium, assembly GCA_019237115.1. Lineage (GTDB taxonomy): Bacteria > Desulfobacterota > Binatia > Binatales > Binataceae > JAFAHS01. Next base: position 2,781 of record JAFAHS010000211.1, on the reverse strand, counting down.
CATGGGCGTCAATGAGGGTGATTTCGACCCAAAGAAGCACACTATTGTCTCTAACGCGTCGTGCACGACCAACTGTCTGGCGCCGATCGCGAAGGTGCTGCACGAAACTTTCGGCATCGCGCACGGTCTGATGACCACCGTGCACGCCTACACAAACGATCAGCAATTGCTCGACGGACCGCATAAGGATATGAGGCGGGCACGCGCGGCGGCAATGTCGATGGTGCCGACTTCGACTGGAGCGGCAAAAGCCATTGGCCTCGTGATTCCTGCGCTAAAGGGAAAGCTGGACGGGATTGCAGTGCGCGTGCCTACGCCCAATGTGTCGCTGGTCGATTTGACCGCATTGCTCGAGCGCGATGCGGACAGCAAGGCGATCAACGCGGCGATGAAAAAGGCCGCGGAAGGCGAGCTGAAGGGGATCCTCCAGTACTGTGAGGAACCACTGGTCTCGTCGGATTTCAACGGGAATTCGTGTTCTTCGATCCTCGATGCGCCGCTGACGAAGGTGATCGGAACGCGGCTCGCGAAAGTGTTCTCCTGGTACGACAACGAGTGGGGTTACGCAAACCGCCTGGTCGATTTGGCGGCGCTGGTCGCGGGTAAACTCTGATCGCGCGATTCCAAGAGGCAGCGTGCGCCTCGGCACTTTGGTGAGCATTTCACTTGAGCCCAAGTCGAAGGTGGAGAGGCGCCCAAAGATTGCGGCGATGCGCCAATCCCCCCAATCCCAATGCGAAGACAATCCCGAATACGGTGGTGTAGATCGACGCCTCGGGCCCGAAGGCACCACCGGTGACTAATGTCGGTCCCGACAAGGTAAATCGAAACGCGCCGTGCAACGGATAGCCTGAGACCGAAGCGCCGAACAACGCGCCCTGAGTAAAATTCCATCCGAAATGAAGGCCGATAGGCAGCCAAAGGCTTTTGGTCAAGGTATAGGTAAGAGCAAAGGCGATCCCTCCAGTCACGGCGATCGACAGTGCGCTGGCTAGCGTCGCGGCATTGTTGGCAAGATGCACCAACCCGAATATCAGCGCAGAAAGCGAGAGAGCTATGCTGGTGCCCAAGCTTTGCTCCATGATCCGAAAAATTGCGCCCCGATAAATTAATTCCTCGAAGATAACTCCGGCTGCGAAAAGCAAGGTGGCGCTAGGGATTTCCGTCGAACCGGCATATCCTTCATAAGCCACGTGACCCTTCACCGACAACGAACAAATGACCGCCCCGAATAAGACAAAGCCGCCTATCACGCCAAGGGTCAGGTAGCGCGCCACATTCGAGCATGCGAGTTCGGTAACTTGGCGGTGTTCCATTCGGCGCACGCCCAGCCAATAAGCCAAGAATGCCGTCACAATCGCCGCCAAGAGCCACGGCAGGAGTGCAAAGACCGGCTCTGAAAAGAGATCGGGCATCCTAGTGTTCAGTGCGCGAGTGATCAGCACAACCCACCCCAGCTGTAGGGATCGAATGGCACCGGCAAGCAGAAGCGCACGGACGATTGCGAAATCGAATGCTGATTTCCAGGACTTTTTGGCGCCCTCAGCCATTTCGAAATGCCCCCTGAAACCTCAGCTGGGGCGATGTCATAATGGTTTGGACGCTCGGCGAAAACCAGTTTTCGTCATGATCTCAGGTCGAAGGGCGCCGGCTCACGGACGAAGGGGCTCCTGATGGCCTACAAGCTCCTCGACATGGCGCAGACCCGGTGGCGGCGGCTCGACGGTGCACACCTTCTGCCACTGGTGCGTGCCGGCATCGCCTTCGTGGATGGCGTTCAGCCAGAGGGGAAGGGTGGCAAGCCGAAGGCGAAGGCGGCATGATTCCTCCAAGATGCCAGCGCATCTGTGCGCGCCCTAAAGGCCGATTCACCGTATGTCCGGGTGCCCAAGAAGTGGCAAGATCGGCCAGGCTGAAGGCGCGTCCTAGAAGGTGTTGGCGTAGCGGCGTACGAAAGGTGTACGAAAAGGACGACCTGCTTCGCTGTGGACTGTGCCGTAAATTCTTGGTGAGAGGTCGGATGCGTGCAGGGTCACTCAGGCTGACGATCAGTGCTACCGCGCCACGGTCTCCGCGAATGAGCCTAGTTGCCAAAGATGGACGTCCACGCCCTCGCAACCGAGCCGTTCTGTGCGAACTTGTTCCGTGACCTCCGCTTCGTCTCGCTTGAGGAACGCGAGAGACAGTCCTCTCCCAATTGAACGAAAGGAACAAAATCATGGCAAATCAACGCAAACCCAGCATCGTCTTCGTCCACGACCTTTGGGCAGACGGCTCTTGCTTAAGCAAACTCATCCCGACCCTTCTGGCCGAGGGACATGAGGTGATCGCATCTCAGCACGGACTCGATTCGCACGCCGAGGATGTGGCCAACGTGAGAAGGACTCTGAAGCGGGTCAGCAGTCCCGTAGTTCTGGTTGGGCACTCCTACGGTGGCTCTGTCATCACTGCTGCGGGCACCGACCCGCGGGTGGCTGCACTCGTATATATAGCTGCATTTGCGCCCGACGCAGATGAAACGACACAGAGCCTTCAGGAAAAGTTCCCACCCACAGATATCTTCTCCCATATCGAAATTGCAGACGGGCGGGTGTGGCTGAAGGCGGACGGTGTTTCGTCATTCGCGGGCGATCTATCAGACGCGGAACAGAAACTCATTTGGGCCACGCATGCAGCGCCCACGGCAGACCTGTTCAATCAGAAGGTAGACGGTACAGCTTGGAGATCGAAACCGAGCTGGTACATCGTTGCCAGCAGTGACCGTACCATCCAACCCGCCTT
>JAFAHS010000075.1 GCA_019237115.1 Deltaproteobacteria bacterium | reverse complement strand
CCGGTGACTTCGTAGACGTTGATCGGCTCGGCCAGGCCTTTTATCCGCGTAGGTCCCAGAGATTTAACCTGGAAGAAGCCCTCGACCAGGCGGCGTGTTTGTTCGGTGATCGCAACCGAGCCGGTCGGCGCGATGGCCTGCATCCGTGAGGCAAGATTGGCCGTATGTCCGATAGGGGTATACTCGGCGTGACCGTCGACGGTAGTCAGCGTTCGTACCACCACCTCGCCGGTATTGATGCCGACTCGCGCCTCTAGCGGGGTGCCGCCCTCGGCCACCAATTGTGTCGAATACCTGCGCGCCGCCTCCTGCAAGCGCAGCGCCGCATAGAGCGCGCGCTGGGGATGGTCTTCATGTGCGACGGGCACCCCGAACAGGGCAAAAATGCCGTCGCCGGTGGACTGCACGATATAGCCATCGTAGCGGCGGACCGCGTCGATCATCAGCTTGAGCGCGGGATCGACAATCTTGCGGGCGTCTTCCGGATCCAGGTCCTCCATCAACTCCATCGAACCCTTGATATCGGCGAACAGCGCGGTCACAGTCTTGCGCTCGCCATCGAGGGCTGTTGGGCCCTCTGTTTCGGGAGCACTAGTACTTCCGCACAGAGATTATGACTTGTTAGCTGGGATTGGGTAAGCGCGGGCCATTTTCGCGCGCGCCTTTTCGGCGCTGAACATCCATTTGATTCGAGCGCCACTTTGGTTTCGCTGGCGTTCCCAGTGGGTGATTTCGGATTCGAGGAGTTCGCGGTTGTCGATGCGGCGGTCAAGGCACTGGCTACGCAGGACGCCGATTTCGATTTCGACCATGTTGAGCCAGCTCGCGTGCTTTGGCGTGTAGTGAAACTCGAGCCGGCGCAGGATGCGCCGTGCTTCTGGGGCGGGGAATGTCTGGTAGAGCGCGCTTGCGAAGTGGGTGGACAGATTATCGAGCACGAGGCGGATTTTCTCGGCGGTGGGGAAGTGAAGGTCGGCAAGCTCGCGCATGCAAAGGGCGAAATCTGCCGCTGCGCGCCGGTCAGTGACCTTGACCTTACGCCAGGAGTTATGAGCATCGAGCAGGACAAACAGGTTGGCCGTACCATTGCGCTGATATTCGTAGTCAAAACGCTCCGGCTGACCGGGCTTGGCCGCGATGGGCTCACGCACCTCGCCGATGAGCTGGGTCGGGCTTTCGTCGAAGCAGACGACCGGTCGCTTCGGGTCGGGCTCCTCATTGTAAAGATCGAGCACCTCCTCCATGCGCGCCACGTACTCGGCATCGAGCTTGGGAATGCACCACATGTGTTTGCGCCAGGGCTTGAGGTCGTTTTCGGCCAGCCGACGGCGCACCGTCTCGCGGGAGAGCCCGTCATGACTGGTCAGCCGGACCATTTCGCCCGCCAGCAGTTCGAGCGTCCAGCGGGCGCGTCCGGCCGGCGGCTTCGAGCAGGCCGTGGCGATCAAGAGCGCTTCTTCCTTGCCGGTGAGCTTGCGCTCCGCTCCCGGGCGCGGCTGCTCGCTGAGAGCCGCTTCCAAGCCTACCACCACAAAGCGGCGCTTGGTCCGATAAACCGTGGAGCCGGCGACGCCGATCATTCGTGCGATCTCTTCGTCAGTAGCGCCGGCTTCGGCGGCCAACAGGATTTGAGCCCGCTTCAGTCTGCGCACGGCGCATTTGCCAGCGCTCAACAGCCGGCTTACTTGGTCACGCTCCTCGGCAGTCAGCTCAACGCGGTAGCGGATATTCATCTGGGCCTCCTTGTGATTAGAGGCCCAGTTGAATCAAACTATGTGACGTGAGTGCTGCGCTCGCAAAACCGCGTATCACCGAGAAGCAGGGCCAATACCTGGCCTTCATTCACGCTTATACCCAAGTGCTCGGTCGTCCACCTGCCGAAGCAGACATGCAGCACCACTTCCGCGTGAGCCCACCTTCCATCCATCAGATGGTGCTCACCCTCGCACGCCTGGGCTTCATCAAGCGCCAACCAGGTGTCGCTCGAAGCATCGAGTTGCTTGTTAGCCCCGAAATGTTGCCGATCCTCGCCCCCCAACCCTTCAAATCCTCCGTGCAGAGGTACTAGGTCTCTGACTGTTTGAAGAAGTGATTAAAACATTTTCAATTCCAGGAGGTTAGGCCCATACTTGGGCATGCGTAGTTATCGTCGTCTGTGCGTGCGCTTGAGTAAGGGCGATCGGGAAAAGCTGGATGATATCCTCAGCGGTGGCGTGCAGGCGGTGCGCACGGTGCTGCGGGCGCTGGTACTGTGTCGCCTGGAGCAAGGCCACTCGGCCTCTGAGGTCGCCGCCGCGGTACGGCTGACGTCCAAAGCGGTGCGGGAGATTGGACGCCGGTACGAAACCGGGGGTCTGGAGCAGGCCCTCTACGAGCGGCCGCGACCCGGGACCGCCGAAGTGCTCGGCAAGTGCCAAAAGCAACGCATCATCGCCATGGTCTGCAGCGCGCCGCCAGAGGGCCGCGCGCGCTGGAGCGTGCGCCTGGTGGCCGAGGAAGCGGTCAAGCGCAAACTGGTGCTGCGGGTGGGCCGCGAGACCATCCGTCTGCTCCTGCTCAGCCACGACCTCAAGCCGTGGCGGGAAAAAAATGTGGTGTGTGGCCCAACTTGATGAGGACTACATCGCCCGCATGGAGGACATCTTGGCGACCTACGAAAGACCCTATGATCCCGCCGAGCCGGTCGTGTGTCTGGACGAGAAGCCCGTGACCCTGCGTGCCGATATGCGCCCCACCCGAGCTGCCGCCCCAGGGCGAGAGACCAGACGCGACAACGAATATGAACGGCGTGGCACCGCCAACGTGTTCTGTGCGGTCGAGCCCAAAGCCGGCCGGCACTTCATTTTCCCGACCTCCAACCGTTCGGCCTGCGAGTTCGCCCAGGTCAGCTGCCAGTTGGCCAGGCAATACCCCAGCGCCAGGACTATTCACCTGATGGTGGACAACCTCAACATTCACTGTGGCAAATCCTTGACCGATCACTATGGGCAGGAGGCGGGCCGCGAGCTGTGGGAACGCTTCACCGTGCACTACACCCCCACCCACGGCAGTTGGCTCAACCAGGCCGAAATCGAAATTGGGCTGTTCACGCGCCAGTGCCTCGGCCACCGCCGAATCCCCGATCTCACCACCCTGCGCCGGGAAGCGCGCGCCTGGGCTCGCCGCATCAATCGCGCCCGCACCACAATCAACTGGCGCTTCGATCGCCGGACCGCCCGTCGCAAGTTTGGTTATACAAAGTACTTCTCTAAGCGGTCGGAGACCTAGTGGCGCGGAATAGGAACTTTTGAATCAGTGCGGTTGAGTGCTTTAACTTTAAACTAAAATGTAAGACGAACCGTGAAGCTGCGGATGGCGCCGCGCCGGCAACACGGAATAGGGCTCACGCTGAATTGAA
>JAFAHS010000006.1 GCA_019237115.1 Deltaproteobacteria bacterium | reverse complement strand
GCGCTCGGCGACATCCGCATCGAAATCGTCGGCGCCGAGCGCGATCTCAAGTGCGCGCGCGCGGCCGACCAGGCGCGGGAGCCACTCCAGCGCTCCTCCACCAGGGACCAACCCGGCGCCGACCTCGAAGTTGCCGAATTGGGCTTTTTGCCGACTGGCAAGGCGCATGTCACAGGCCAGCACGAACTCATTGTCAATTCCGCGCGTGCGACCGCGAATCTTGGCGATGCTGACGACCGGCGAAAAGGCGAGGCGCTCGACAAAGCTGAAACATGGCGAAAAATGGCTTCGTCGCAGATCAGCCGTTTTGGATAGGTCCAAGTGGGCGCAGAAAAAGTCCGGATTTGCCGACTGGAATACCATGACCTTCACGGACGGGTCCGACTCGAGATCGGTCATGAGCGTCTCGAGTTCGTCGATGGTTGCAAAATTGAACATGTTGATCGGGGGATTAGTGAATGTGGCCGTCCAGCGACCCGGGCGGCTGCGGTCGATGTTGAACTGCGACTGATTAGGGATGGCGCGTTTCCTCATGTTTATTGGCGGGTTGCTGGAGGTGGGCTCTAAGTGCGGGATCGAGCACTCGAGTGCAGCCTAGCCAGTCAGCGGTCGCTCCGACTAGCACCAAAACGTATCCATCGGGCTGCTACCTTTTGGGGGGGCGAACGAAGACACGCTCAATGATGCGGGCCAGCTGAGCCGGGTACTCGAAGGGAACTAAGGGTTGAATAGCCCGCGACTACCAGGGGAACTCTCGACGCGCACGAAACGTTGAGGAGAAGTTTCCGGGCCCAGGTTTGGATAGTCGAAGCTGCATGGCGACTGAAGGCCATTGCCTCGATCAATTCGCCTCCTCGAAAGCGGCTGGCGTCCTCTCCACCGCCAGGCGGCAATAGCCAATCACTTCGCGACCCCCTCCGTTAAGCGACGTGGCGTACATCTGAGGCGTTCGGTTGGGCGTCAGCCATGTGGCCATGTCAACGAGCCGAGCCAGCGATCGAGCTCCCATCTTTCGCATAGCCCTGGCACGATGAGCCTTGACGGTAATCGCGCTTATTCCGAGCACGCTACCTACCTGCTTGTTCAAGTGCCCGGAAACAACCAATTCCATGACTTCTCTTTCCCGTCGGGAAAGCGAGAGGTACCGCCTTTGGATCTCACGAATCCCGGCTTCCCGCGCAAGAGCCACGCGACTCCGCTCGATGGCAGTTCGAATCGCAGCTGATAGCTGGACTGGATCAAACGGTTTCGTCAGGAATTCAACAGCTCCGGCCCTCATGGCGCGTACGGTGGTTGCAACGTCTGCACAGTTTGCGACAAAGATCACAGGCATCTCATCTCGCGTATCCGTAATACGAGCTTGCAACTCCAAACCAGTTGCGTCTGGCAAGCAATTCTCAAGAACCAGGCAACTGGGCCCCAAACTTCGCGGCCTATCGAGAAACTGCCGAGCGGACACAAACCCTTCCGAACGCCAGCCTTCCCTGTGGCTGAGCGTCTGAATTGCCGCATGTACCGACGCATCGGTATCGACGGAGTAGACGATCGGCGCGCGGTCTGACATGGAGTGCTCCGATGAGGAATGCCCCTGACTGAGCAAGCGTGTGTTTTGTAGCTGGGACCTCGACGCATAACGCTACTCTGGAGCACCGTGCTGCAAGGGTCATTTCCGGCGCATTCTGCGCCGAATAGTCAGCTTGACCGCAGGCCAGACCGGTGTTGATTCGCTCACATCCCCATGTCTCGCGACTGCAACGCGTTTGTGAGACGCTCAAGCAAATCGTCCAGTCACAGCCCTCTACAGGGTCCGCGTACCAAGCCAGATCCGTTCCTGCAATGGCGACGCCTAAGAAGCCGCGCAAGTACATGTGTGTCGTCCCTCTAAGAAGCTCTTTTCCGACAAAGATGATGGGAATCCCGCCATGCAACGTATAGGGTTCATCGTCTTCCCTAAGTTCGAAGTATTGAGTCTCGATACGGCTACTGTGTTTGAAGTTGCGAACATAGTTTCTGGAAGAGCGCTCTACGAACTCCACGTCATATCAGAGACGGGAGGTGCGGTGCCTACATCCATCGGAATGACCGTGGGTACCGAAGCATTTGGCGAAAGTACCTTTGACACAGTGATCGTGTCGGGGACTCTTTACGTCGAAAAAGAACCATTCTCGCCAACTCTCATCGCCTACGTAAAGAACGCTCCGGAGAAATGCCGGAGGGTTGCCTCCATCTGTACCGGGGCGCGGGTGCTTGCGGAGGCCGGGTTGCTCGATGGTCGGTATGCGACCACTCATTGGTTTTATGGCAACAATCTTCAGACCCACTTCCCAAAGGTGAAGGTGGAGGACGATCGCATGTTTATTAGGGACGACGCGATCTGGACATCAGCGGGGATGACTGGCTGTATCGACCTCGCGCTCGCGATGGTGGAAGAAGATCATGGAGTCGAATTGGCTAGATCTGTGGCACAACACCTGGTCGTCTTTCACCGCCGTTTGGGAGGCCAATCTCAGTATTCCGCATTACTGAATCTTCAACCGAAATCCGACCCCATTCAGAAAGCGTTGGTCTATGCGAAAAATAACCTTAACAGGCCATTGTCCGTGGAGCAGCTAGCCCAAGCCGCACACCTTAGTCCGCGTCAATTCAGCCGCGCGTTTCGCGCGGAGACCGGTCAGTCGCCAGCCAAAGCGATTGAGAAACTTCGGGTTGAGACTGCGAGACTTATGATAGAGCAGGCTCGACATTCGATCGACGTCGTCGCCCGCGAAGCCGGCTTTGGTGACCGGAGCCGTATGCGAAGAGCGTTTCTGCGCGTTGTGGGTCAACCTCCGCAGGAAGTTCGGCGCAGCGCGAGGCAGGGGGAGGCACAGCGCGGCGCGCTGCTTGCGCGCGGCTTACCCAAGTGAAGTGACGTGCACAGGTGTGGAATTGTCGTCGATGGGTGAACCCGGTTGCGCATGAGGACTCGCCTGACCCCCGCACGCTTGAGATGTGTTGCGCCCACCCGGCCTGGGCAGAGACGGGGCATTCCCCGACGGCAAATCGCCAGCTAAGCAGTCACCTTCAACTGCACTCCAGAGGGCCGACTAATCATCGCGGCGCTCTGCCTCCAGATTTACCCCACCGGAGCCAGCAAGCTCGCACCAAGTGTGTCGACCAACACCTTAGTGCAATAGATCCGAACACCTTGAGGCAATAGTTCCAGCCTTTCGGACCTGCTGAGATTCTCCAGCGTCTTTGAGCCTTCTCGGCTCATCCGAAACTAAGGATCGTAAGGAGTTGACATGACCGCTGTTCGTCCATTTCAAGTAGGTTTCTCCGACGCGGAGCTCGCAGACTTGCGCAAGCGCGTTAAGACGACGCAGTTTCCAGAACGGGAGACGGTTACGGACCAGTCGCAGGGTCCGCAACTCGCAACCCTACAGAAACTGGCGCGCTACTGGGCGACCGATTACGACTGGCGAAAGATCGAAGCGAAACTGAAGGCGCTTCCGAATTTGGTCACGGAAATCGACGGGCTCGACATCCACTTCATTCACGTGCGTCGGCGGCCGTGCCGGCCGGCACTTGGACCTCCACTACAACTGTTCTGTGGACACTCTTGCCAAGGTGAGTGCGCTTTCCTGGTCACGCCGTGAATGTCACAAATCGAAGCCTTGTTGTCCAATTTTGAAATCACGCAATGCCTATAAATCCGCCATGACGCTTCCGACATTCGACGATCCTACAGCGGAGTGATTCATCATGTTTACGTCCGAGGCCGAGAAGGTTTCCCTTCCGTTTCAAGCCAATACGGCCCTATCGAGCCCTGCCGGTCGCCCTGATTTCCCAGTCGAGAAGGAGGTGCTCGAGATTCTCGAGGTCGCAAGCATCAGACTTGGAGACTCTCACGGTAACGCAAAACGCTCCATCACGGACGCGATATCGTTTCTCGCAGCGAAGATTCAGCACGCCCCGGAATTGACCTCGAGGAAATGCGCTGGCGCTACGCTGTCGTTCCGACAGGTGCGACGGATCCGCGAATATATAGACCAACACATCGATCAGCGAATTGAGGTTGCCACACTGGGCTTCGTTGTTGGTCGCTCCACGTCCCATCTTTCACGCTTGTTCAAGCACACACTCGGTCTAGCGCCCCACGCCTACCTTACGCAGCGAAGGATTGCGCTCGCCTGCAAGTTGCTCGGGGAAACCGACTTGGCGATGTGTGAAATCGCCCTGCGATGCGGTTTCAGCGACCAGGCGCACTTCTCCCGGAGTTTCCGCCGGTCGATGGGGGTCAACCCCACATCCTGGCGACGGGCCATAGCGGACAACGAGAGGGCGGTGACATTGGAGGGGCCTGCGCGGAGGATGAACCATGAACAGCGGATTTGACCGGATGCCATCCGGAGTATTGATTGATCATCGTCCTGGTCGTCGGGCGTGGATCGTGTCAGGCGTACTGATCGTGTTCGGCTTCGTGGGCGCCTGGGGTATCCATTCACTGCTTGCCCCCGGTTCCGCTCACGCAAGCATAGCAACGCCGCCACCGCCGAGCGTTGCCGTCAGC
>JAFAHS010000532.1 GCA_019237115.1 Deltaproteobacteria bacterium | reverse complement strand
TCGCGATCGCGCCTAACAGCGCCAGAAACTTCAAGGCGGAGAGCTGCGGCCAGCCGCTGGGCGGCGTGGGACTACCACCATTCCACAGTGTGGCGGATATCATTTGAGAATGTCTCCTGCTCCGAGTAAGGCGCCGCTGCCGGACACCATCACGCGTCGCGAGAATAGTTCCGGACTAACATACCGAAAGGAGTTCAGCAAAGGATCGAGGTTCCGCAACCGGCAACTGTGACTTGACTTGCAGCTGCGCTGGCGCCGAATTGCTGATTTTCGAGCGGCGCTATTGACTCTTCTTCCCGGTCTTCGACGAACTGGTCCTCTTCAAACGGAGAAAATAGCCCGCTGGCGCGGTCGCGGGTTTCGAACCCTTTCATCGGGAGTATTCCGACGCTGCCATCGGCGTCCACGATTGATTGATCACAGATCAAGAGGATCGACAGGTCGGCGACTGACCCAGGGGCCCCATGCTGGTGAAGATCGACGATCGTTGCCGAACGTGCGATCGGTTCGACTAGTCCGTGTGCGTTCGACGCCATCCCAGCAGCAACCACCCAGCGCCGGCCAACACGGCCAAGCCACCAGAGACCGTCGCCGGGTCAAATTCAGGTGCCAACAGCGGGCAAGTTGCGCAAGGCGAGGGAGGCTTGGGCGCCGGCGGCATTGGCAGCGGGAGGGGGTTGGCGTGAACCATCGCCGGAAGCATCGTAAAAGCCAGCAGAAAGCAAGACCTTGAAAACCATTTCATTGTGGGGTTCCCTGTCCTCATGAATTTCTTCATTCTTAGAGCAATCTAAACCTAAATATCTCTATCTCGAGCCTGGTCTCCGCTTAGTCAATTTTATCCCAATGGGAGATGCTTGCGGTCATAATTCCCTTGGAAGGTCGATCTAAGAGCTGCTCCCCGGTGTCTGAATGGGTTGAAGCGCTCTTCGGCAGCGGCGCAACTATATGCCGGTAAACGACCAGGAACACAGCGACGTAAGGTCTGTCTATCACGACATACGGATTGCTCGATTCATTGACCGTGAGGGATTGCTTTTGCCATCAAGTAATTGTTTCGCTCAGTCCTGGATTGGCGAAAGATTTTTTCGCTTGGTCCATGGGTGAGCATTGGGTGGCCAGTTCGGTAATTCTAGCGTGGTAGCAATCCCATCTCTGACATCCAGCGGTCCAACGCGTTGACGCTAACCCTCCAGTTCCCTCCTATCTTGAAGCCCGGAATATCACCACGCTTCAATAGCCGGTAAACGGTCGTCGGGTGTACGCGTAACATCTCTGCGACCTCTCCTATAGTAAGAACTGCCTTAGCGTTTTCCATCTGCTCTGCCGAGATCATAATTATCATCCATTTCGACGTCTTATAACGTCGATACCAAATCACCCGGGCAGCCAAGCGACCGCCGGACACGAAGACGTTTTTCTCAAATCTTTGATTGAGGAGATGTTCACCCTCACGTTCTACCCCGAATGTGTAGTGAAATTGGTCCTGAATTACAGATTCATTACGACGAACAATCGTGACCCCTATCGGGCGATTATGGTTTCAGCAAGACGGCGCCCCAGCCGCTGATTAGGTTATTGATCTACTTTTAAACCAATGCTGAGCGATATTCGCAAGCGACCCAGGGGTCGAGTCCTGGAGGTAGAGCGATCGCAGGGTCTGCCAATAATACGTAACTCTCGGAGCAACATGGGCTGGACAGACGACGGAGCGAACATCGCAGTACGGTATAGTAAGCCGAGCCGGATGTTATTCCAAAGTCAGGATTCGCATTCCTAAAGAGCACTATTCGAGGTTTTGTACTGATCGCAAATCACGGCGGGCGTTCCAAGCGAAGCGTCAGACGACCTGCGGATGACATTTAGGGGTTCCGACCGCGACGCGTGAGTCCGTCCGAGTCGCGGTGTCTCGCCCGGTAACCACGCCGACTTCTTCTTTCCGATGAGAAGCTGAATTTGGACGACCCGAAGACTCTTCAATGACTTCATCGATAGCGCGGTTGAGTGCTGCCGCGACTGCCGCTCGGTCAGATTCAGCTTTGAAGATTTCGTTATGATCGAGCGAGCTGACCTTGCAAACGTTAATTTTTCCGTCGACCACCAGGCTCCATCCAAAGGAAGGATGCAAGTAGCGCCCAGTCCTCCGCGTTCGTTTGACAAGTAGAAATCTTCCCCCAAACGGCCCGGGCCGGTAATATCGGGCGGCCTCCATGCGCGTGGACAGCGGTCCGAGTTGGGCTACCTTCTGGGAGACGCCGTTGCTTAGGCCGAATTTGACTCGCAACCCGGGGAGCTTGCGATCGATGAGCCCAATAACCTTGCCCATCGCCCATCCCGGATACTGCGTCCAGTGCAGCCTGTTCAGATCGTCTTGATAGGAAGCCAGGCTCATCCAGAAATGGGAATACTCACGCATGTAATAGGGATTGGGAGTGTCGAACATTACCAGCAGGCCAACTTCATGACCCAATGCTCGGAGTTGTTGGGCGGTTTCGTAGGCAACGATACCGGACGCGCTGCAACCACCGAGCATATATGGCCCGCGAGGCTGATGAGCCAGGATTGATTGGACGTGAATGGCAGCCTCATCGGGAATGCTATAGTTCATCTCGATACTCTGTGTGTCTTCCTGCGCGATAAGGCTCAGCACGGGGCGATCCCTATCTCTTCCCATCAGCTTCACCACCTCGAGGAAAAACGGATAGGAATCGACCATGAAGAAGGGTCGCCCGTCTCCCGTTTGCAGCGCAATCATCCGCGTATTGTCGGGCACGACAGTCACGGTCTTCTCATGGTTTCGCAGGACTGTATAAAATTTCCGACGCATGGGGTTTTCTTTTGGCGAACTAACTAGCGATGCTTCGACCCTGCGGATCCGTCGTGGTCAATACAAGGAGCCAGCGGGGTTGCATGAGGGGTTAATCTTCTCTTCCATAGTGGAACCAGCCAATTACAAGTCAGCGTCAGCCCAGCGGTCCCACTTACTCTTTATATTTCATCGAATGGAAAGTTGCGGCGAACTTCGGTCGGCCATTCCCGAGGGTCCACTCCGTGCTTTGCAAAGAGCGCTAATGCCAGCCGATCGAGACCAAACGCCACGCACCCGGTATGCACCGTGGTGCCATTCTCCGAGCTCAGTTGCCACGCCCCGGTAAAATGATCGAGATGGTAGTTGAAGCTCATGCAGGCGGTGGGCTCTTCCGCGGATCGTACCGGGACCAGGAGTTCAAATTTCAGTGCTTGCTCGAGCTGGCTCATTGCGGCCAGTCGGCCAGCCCGGCCGAAAAACGGATCGCTTGCGTTGGCGATGGTAAAGTCCAGACCCAGTTGCTTGGCGAGGTCCCCGCCGCGCGTGATCCAGCGCTTGCGAAAGTCCAGCACCATGGCCGGCGCCCCGATGCAGACATACTCGCGCATTTGGAAGGACTGAAAGCGACCCAATTCATGCGTAGCTTCGTGGCGAAAGCAGTAGGAAGCCACGTCAAACAGCAGCCCCCGCGCGGGTACCGGACCACGGCCCGCCGCCAGCGGATAGACCGGATAGCAAGCTGCGGGAGACAGTACGAGCTCAGTAGGCGACAATTGTGTTGGCCAGTCCGGGCGTTCGACTGTCGCACGAACTTGGGCCTCATCGCCCGCCAAACAAGATACGGCGCCCAGCAGGTGCGGAAAACTTTGCAGGTAGCCCGAACGCTCAAGTTGCGAGCGACTCATCACGGGCGGGAATCGTAAGACCTCGGTATTCGGTTCACGGTGCCGAGTGATGACTCTCGACAGCCCGTTGATTACTTGCTCGAAGAGCTCGGTACGCGCATAAACGCCATTGCTGCCGCACTCTCCGAACATCGCTTTGTTGATTAATTCCTGTTGCTTTTCGACCAGAGTGCTCATACGCAATCCCTCTCTCCCACCAGCTGTTTGCCGGGACCGCGGCCTCACACGCTTCGCAGCAAATGCGGCACCTCGATCAATGAAGAGGTACTCGCGGCACTGGCCAGAATGCGATCATTGTTAATCATGATCGATGACGACAGCGCATCGCGCAGATTGCGCGAAACCGAGAACTCGCCGTCATTTCGATACCCAGACAGTCCACAGGCCTGCATCGCGCTCAGCGCGACCGCGATAGCGGTCTCGGAGGCGGTGACCTTGAGCAGATTCATGGTATTTTGGAATTCGATCGCTTCGAGTCGGTCTGCACAGCTTCCGGCCTTCTCGAACCTCACCAGAGCCAGTTCCACCGCGTCCCGCAGGCCGCGCAGCGACATGGTCGCGCGTGTGAGATGCGCCGCGCCCGGCGGGAGTTGACCTGCGTTGCGACGCGCAGTGGTGCGGACGAAACGCCGCGCCCGCTCGACCGCCGCCGCGGCAACTCCGGTCCATACCGCGGACCAGGTCAGGTGAGCGACCGGCATCATGGTATGCGAGTGGATTGTTTGATAGGGCACTGGAAGAACCTGATCGGCCTCGCCATTGCCCTCGAACTTGAAACCTGCGCTGCAGGTGCCACGCATACCCAGCGTGTCCCAGCTGGCAATCGGTTCCAGTCGGTATTGCTCCTTGAGAAATGCGACCAGAACTTGGTCGGACGGCGCAGCGTCGGCCGCCCGTCGGGCGGTGGTTACGACGGCGTCTGCGTGGAGACCGTAAGACAGGACGGTCGCGCTCTTGGTGAATGCGATCCGGGAACCTTGCCGTTCGACGGCGCTACCGCTCGAGCGCAGGTCGCCGCCCCCCTGGCCTTCCGTCGTGGAGGAGGCCAGCAGCAGCTGCTCCGCGCCCAGCCTCCGCAATAGACTGCTATGCCAGGCGCTGTTGCGAGCATGACGCACCAGGATCGCAACCATTATCTGGTGCATCGCGAATATCATGGCAGTTGATCCGCACGATCGCCCGAGTATGTAACAAACGTCGGCCACGTCAGAGACGCTCGCCCCTTCGCCCCCCAGCTCGGTTGGGACCATGATGCCAAGCAACTGCTGGTTTCGGGCCGCCTGAAACGACTCGTGCGGAAATCGCGCTTGCGCGTCAACCGCTTCCGCGCTCTGTAGGGCTGCGGCAGCCACTGCGTCGGCACGCGACACCAGATCGGCTTTGCGTGCTAACTTCCTTTCCTCACCTTCGGCGAGCTCAGTCGAGGTCGGCCGCGGTTGGTGGTCGCCGACCAGCTGGTTGGTAGTTAAGGGAATGGAACCTTCCGGGCGTGACTTGATTCCCGAGTCCGCCTGCCCGTTGCGATCGCCAATAGTTGCTTCCTGATTCACGATCATTCCTCGTGAAGCACTTAAGCACGGGGGTCCTGCAGCAGAAGTAAATATTGACCGTAGGTGCTCATTTCGTCGCTAAATCGACGTTTGGGTGTTCTGCGGTCATTTTCACCAGCGGGGCGCGATCCGCGGTTAGGGTGCACTTCGAAGGCCTGAAAGCTTTGCGATAAGGAGGGTTGCCGCAAGGCGTTTTTGCTCGGAAATACAGCTATCGAAGTCAACGCGGAAATTCATGGAAGATCGAGACATATCTACCGGAGAGCGGGTCGTAACGGTCGTTCAGCGCTTGGTTGAGGAACGGGCCATCACCCGCCCGTTTTCCCAGGACGACACCCTCACCGAGGTCGGCCTCACCTCTTTGGACGCAGTGAAGTTGGTGCTCCTGGTCGAGGACGAGTTCAACATCGAAATACCCCTCAGCGAACTGACCGTAGCGAACTTTCGATCGATTGCTACCATCAGCCGGCTGGTTAACCGGCTACTGACCCAAGCTTGACGGGTGTGTTTGCAGCGGATCCTGCATGGCTGGAGAGGTCAACCCACTCTGGCGACGCGATGCAGCTTGACCGCGCACGGTGGTTGCGATCTCCAAGCCCGCAATGGTTAACTCGTAAAGGCTTTGCTGCATGAGTGACCGCGCCCACATCGAAGAGCTGATGCGCGAGTTATACGCGAACCGGTTGCGCGGCGACCTGCCGGCGATCTGTCGATCGTTCTCTGAGGATGCCGAGTTTAGAATTGTAAGCTCGGGTCAGGCGAGCCCGATCGCGATTACAGCCAGAGGAATCGATGAATTTCGACCGCTGCTCCAGCTCCTGATCAAAGCCTTCAGGCTTACCGATCTGACCATCCTCTTCATGTCAATCGATGGGGTCCGCGCTGCCGTCTACTGGGAAGCGAACGTCCGTTCGAGAATCACCGGAGGAACGGTTACGACCGAAATGATCGATCTGGTAGAAGTCTTCGACGGTCGCATCGTGAATTTCCGAGAGTTTGCCGTACCCCGTTCGATTTCCGCCTAGCGGTGGGCCGCCGCTACTGACCCACTCTCAAAATCCAGGACCAGAGCGACACTTCATGGACGCGGTCACGCGAATATCAAATCGAAGATTCATCTAACCGCTTCGCCTAGGCTGCCGGCGCCCGCAGAGTTTTGCTGATAACTATCCGCCAGACGAGTTGCCCGAGATCCGCGGACTGCCGGTCGATCATTTCGATCACCTAATTCCCTCCGCGCTGCAGCGAGGGCGCTCGCAATCACTTGATTCATATCGTGGACTCGTAGGATGCCAGGCGTCCGCTGAAGATCACGTCCTCTTCCTTCTCTTGCCGCTTTGAATATTCAACGTACCGGCGGCGATCTACTTCCCTCTCCCAGAAGCGGACGACCAAAGTCTGATTTGGCCACGTTTGGCATAGGAACGCTTCGCCGGTGGGACCCTGTGTTTCACCGCCGAAGGATCTCGATGTGCAATTGGTGCGGTCATCTGAAATCCTTCCTCGGGCTTGCTATCTGAGAACCCGCTGGAAAGCAAGCTTAGGTTGTGCCACAGGCACCGTAACTGATGCTGTAGATGTCCTAGCTGCCGTTATCGATTGGCTCCAGCCCAACAGGAGGAACGTAATCTGCGGCAATTGGGCACCCATATAAACCGTATAGTAGGAAATCCAGAGAATCGCTAAGGCAGCCAGCGCACTGCAGGCAAAGGCGCGATCTTCCAACGCCTGAAGGGTCAATATGCGTGCAACCCCAGTCCTGACAGATTCCACGACAATCAAGATCCACACGATATAGCCAAACTCTCCTTGCATAAGGTGAACGAGTAGGAACTGATTGTCGATTGACTTCATTCCCCCAACAGTCGGTATTCCGCTTCCACCCCAGCCAAGCCAACCTCCCATCTCTGCGATCGATTGATAAGCAATAAGCATCTCCCGCCTGTAGATTGCGCTTGCCTGCTCTTCGCCAACAGTGGAAATGCCCTTCACCTCTGTGTAGCGGCTGAAGTATTGTTGGGCTCCCAGCCCTCCCGCAATTAGAAGCGTCGCAACCAGTCCAATCGCCAGTTTCGGGTTCTTGAACCTGGGAATTTGAAGAACAGGAAATCCAGCGGCGAGTGCGATCATCGGACCACGAGACTGTGTGAGCCAAAGATAGAACACCAAGAGAAGACCCGGCAGGTGGTATTTCTGAAGTTTGGCAAACCGCTTTCCGAGATCAAATTTTGTCCGTTCCTTGTTCAGGAAGACGAGCCACGCATTTAAGGCGAAAGTCACTGCAATAACGATTCCGGCAAGCTCGCCGCCACCTAACGAAACGCTCATCCTTCCCCGTCCATTCCTCACCTGTACGCCGATCCCGCCCGCGCCGGCGGAGTAGGCGTAAAGCGAGGTCGGGGGAATGTGGAGAACTTTTCCCTCAAATAAGGCATAGGGACTCTGCAAAAACCGCCACTCGTACAGGCCGATAGGGCCGAGCAGGAGAATGAAAATCACGATCCTTCGGACTGTTTCTAGGCGCAGGTCCGGTTCGATCAGCCGTCTCCCCGTCGCATAAGCCAGCAAGTAAAAAACAATCGCCGAGACGGCACTGAGGATGCCGTCGTTCATCACCGGCTCGCCGACAATTTCGCTGAGGGACCAACTCACCCAGAACAAGAAGACCAGTGCATCCATGAGCCGAAAAGAGCCGCCTCGAAGGTGCTGCCAAAATGCAACAAAACCAATCGGCATGAGGGCGAATTCCGCAGCAGAGAAGGGAGGTAAATGAGGAATCCTATAGCTGTAGTCTTGTGGAAGAAGCAGCAGAGAGGGCAAGTAAACAGACAGGAATGCCGTCTCGACGCGCCCTCGAAGGACGAGGCGGAACGAGATGATTCCAGGTAAGAGAAGGATAATGCTCATGCCATCGGATATTTCATTGTCTGCCCCTCAAGGGATTCGAACCTCAACATGCTGCTCCAGAGGGAGCTGGCCTACCATTGAACGACGGGCAACAGGCGGAAAATCCGGTGTCAAAAGTACGGCCGGCGGGACTGCGGCCAGGTGCCTGACCAAACTAGCTAACGTCCTCATGGTAGAGGTACTTTGCCGAGGGTCAATTTTGGTGGCGGTGCGTCAGGGAAGCCTGTTCTCCTTAAGGGGCTAAAGGCCCTTTTCATAACGTGGCATTTCTGTACGAGCAAGCCGTAACGCCTCAATTGGTGCAATATCTCCGCTGCCCGTATGAACTCTGCTGTCTGTGCTTGGCGTCGATAACCAGGGCCATTCACTGCACGATAGACGCTGCATGATGCACCCTCGATGCAGGACGGCCCACTAACGTAGCAGATTCTTCTACGTTTCCCCAGTGATAGAATTCGAATGTCATAAACATTGGAATGTCCGCAGCATAAACATTTAACCTGACACCGGCGTGAAAAATGCCTCAGTTTTAGACCCTGAGCTGCTCGATGGCGTGCAAGGCGTACCGCCAGGCTGCCTGACAGTGACCGCTAGCAGGGAGATTGAGCCGGGCACGGTTGCCGGTATGAACCAGCTGAGCAGGCATCAGCAGAATTTGATGGCGCAAGGTCTCCAGCGTGGCGTTGTAGAAACTGCGGAGGCAGACACAAACGCTTGAACCAGTTGACCAAGTTGTAGCCGAGCAGCAGCAAGTGGAAGTAAGTCTCGTTGGCGAAGAAGTGGTGGCCGGGAATGCGACCAAGAGCGTAATCGCCCTTGAGCTGGCGAATGACCAGTTCCACACCAGCGCGGTCGTTGTAAAAGCGCCATAGGTTGAGCGGTTGCAGCGGCAGATTGGTGACCAAAACTTAGTAGTGAAATCGGCCGAGCCTGAACAAGGTCAGCTGCTCGGACAGCTCTTCTGGTTGCGGACGACGAATGACGACGAAGCGAAAGCTATGCGGCCAGCGGGTAGGGGCTGCGATCGTAAGAGCCCTTGTCCCCGCGAAGGATTATCGATAGTACCCCGTGAGGAAGTTTGGCAAAGCAGGCTTTGAGAAGGTTGAAGGCGCCGCTGGCGGTGGGGGCGTTGCCGGGGCGAAGTTTTCCGTGCCAGAAGTCTCGGCTTCGGCCTTCGAAGCAAAGCAGCGGATGGTAAGACGGCCGCCCGCGCTTGATCGGATTGTAACCGATCCGAGCTTGTTCTTGCCTGCCGTAAACTACCAGCACCGTAGAGTCGACATCGAAGATAAGTCGCGCCGGGACTCCGCGACGGATCGTGAGGCGATGAAGGAAACGGTCGTGCATAGCGCGCAACCTCGGGAGGACGGTCGGCGCAATGCGCAGCAGGAAGCGTCGCAGGGTCGTAGCCTCGGGATAGCTCGGCAGTCCGGTCAAATACTGGAACACCCCATTCTGGCGAGTTGCGTCGTCTCGATCCGCTCCAGACCAAGTATCATCGGATACAACAGCGCAAAGAACATCTCTCCAACGCTGTCGCGATTGTTGCGTTGCGCTAAACGAAGCACTCGCGCAAGCGCATCCTTGAATCCAATCCTGCACAGAAATCGATGCAACAGGTACACACCGCCGTAGTGAGTTAGGCTCGTGGCACCGAATTCAATCGCGAGTTTTCGAGGACCGCGTGGCACTGCAGCCAAAGCAAGTTTTTGGGTAGCTTTGGCTGCAACGAACTGAAACACGAATCGCGCCTGCGTCAGAAGGCCTGGTGAAACCTCGTCCGCCCCGTTTCACGGTCGAGTAGAGGCGCCGATCGCTCGACGCCCCCCTCTCGGATCCGAGCATGCAGCTTTCCCGCACTCGGCTCTTCTGTGGGTCACTTGATTAGGCCTTCAACGGTTGCATCCAGCCGCGGAGTAACGCGGGCGGTAGTGGGAAGACCTTGAGCAAGACAGTATTAACGCGCTCCCAGGGCAGCTTGGGCCGTTGCCCGCGCCGCCGCAGGGTGGCAACCCAGGCCTTCGAAGCTTCGTGGAGAAAGTCCGCGATGCCAGCGCTATTGCCCGGGATACCAAAGTACCCGTAGTGCCCAGTGAGCACCGAACGCAGCCACTTCTGCTGATCCCGAACTGGCAAATGCATCCGACACCGCAACTCCTGTCGCAGCTCCTTGAGCCGGCGCATCATCCGCTTGCGTTGGGTCTTCTGGACCAGTCGAAAACGTCCTTTCCTGGACTTGCCGCAGTAATGCGTAAAGCCCAAGAAGTCGAACGTATCCGGTCGCCGCTCGCCTCGGCGTCGACGGTTCGCTTCCGCAAACCGCCCGAATTCGATCAGCCGCGTCTTATCTTCATGCAGTTGAAGTCCGAACTTGGCCAATCGCTCGACCATCGCCGCCTGCATCTTCACCGCATCCTCGCGCCGCTCGAACAGAAGCACATAGTCATCGGCGTACCTCACCAGCCGTACGTGGCCGGTTGCGTGCCGTCTACACCATTGCTCCACCCAGAGATCCAGCGCGTAGTGCAGGAAGACGTTTGAGAGCAACGGGCTGATCCCAGCCCCTTGTGGAGTACCCTCTACCGTATCTGCGTATACCCCGCTCTCCAGAATGCCGGCCCGCAGCCATTGGCTAATCAGCCGCAGTATCCGCGGGTCAGCTATCCTATGCTCGACCATCCGCAGTAACCACTCGTGGTCCACCGAGTCATAGAACTTACGGATGTCGGCCTCGAGCACCCAGCTCACTCGCTCCGCCATCACGGCCTTGCGCACTATCTGCAGCGCCAGGTGAGCACTGCGTCCTGGTCGAAAGCCGTAGGAACAGTCGAGGAAGTCGGCTTCATAGATGGCACTT
>JAFAHS010000507.1 GCA_019237115.1 Deltaproteobacteria bacterium | reverse complement strand
TTGATGGGTTGTATTGCCGACGATTTCACCGGCGGAACCGACCTCGCCAGCATGCTCGTGAAGTCCGGCATGCGGACCGTGCAGACGATTGGCCTGCCGGAAGCGAACCTGCGGTTCGACGATGTCGACGCCGTGGTAATCGCTTTGAAGTCCCGTACGGCGCCGGTGGACCAAGCCGTCGCCGAGTCATTGGCTGCTTTACGCGCGCTGCGTGAGCTGGGTTGCCAGCAGTTCTATTTCAAATATTGCTCAACCTTCGACTCGACGCCTGCAGGCAACATTGGCCCGGTTGCTGAAGCGTTGATGGATGAACTCGGCGTGAACTTTACGATTGCCTGTCCCGCGTTTCCGGCCAACGGCCGGACGATTTATAAGGGACACCTGTTCGTCGGCAACGTGTTACTGAGCGATTCCAGCATGCGCCACCATCCGCTCACGCCGATGACCGATTCCAACCTGGTGCGCGTGCTGCAACAGCAGACGCGGCGGCGAGTGGGGTTGGTGGCAGCGAAGGTGCCGGATATCCGCCAGCGCCTCGAGACATTGGCGGCCGAAGGCGTCGGGCTCGCGATTGCCGATGCCATCGATGACGACGATCTGATGGCGCTAGGCGAAGCTTGCGCCGGTATGAAGCTGGTCACGGCAGGTTCCGGGTTGGCAATGGGTCTGGCGGAAAACTACCGGCGTTCGGGCCTGTTGAGCGCGACCACCGTGGCGAACGTGTTACCGCCGTCGCACGGTTGCCGCGCCGTGATCTCGGGCAGTTGCTCGGCCGCGACGAACGCGCAGGTCGCCATCATGAAGACGCGCCATCCCGCGTTCGCTGTGGACCCCTTCGCGCTCGCGCGCGGCGAGGATGTGGTCGGCACGGCGATCGCGTGGGCGCGCGGTTGCCTCAGTGAACAACCCATCCTGATCTACGCCACCGCTGGGCTTGAAAGCGTGAGCGTCGCCCAGGCGAGTCTCGGCGCCGGACGGATTGGAGCGCTGATCGAGAACGCGCTGGCGGCCATTGCGCGTGGTCTGGTCGAACTCGGCGTCGGGCGATTGATCGTCGCCGGTGGTGAAACCTCGGGCGCAGTCGTGAAGGCGCTCGGAGTTACGGCGCTACGAATCGGACCCGAGATTGATCCGGGCGTGCCTTGGACGACATCGCTAGGCACGCCGCAACCCATTGCCCTTGCGCTAAAATCGGGCAATTTCGGCACCAGCGACTTCTTTCTGAAAGCGTGGGAGCGTCTGGCATGAAGTTCCCAACGTCGCTCGATGTGCGCATGCCGGGACTGAGCGGGCTCGATTTGCAGAGGCAAACGGCAGAGGCGGGTCTGGAAATTCCGATCATATTTATCACTGGCCACGGCGATATCCCGATGACCGTGCGTGCAATGAAGGCAGGAGCCGTCGAGTTTTTGACCAAGCCTTTCCGAGATCAGGATCTGCTCGATGCCATTCAGCAGGCCCTGAAACGGAGTCGCAAAGTTCGCGAGCAACAGGCAGCGACTGAAGAGCTACGCCGGCGTTTTGCGCTGCTCACTTCGCGCGAGCGCGAAGTGATGGAAAGAGTGGTGGCAGGGCTACTCAATAAGCAGATAGGGGCGGAATTGGGCACCAGCGAGACGACTGTCAAAATTCACCGGCATCAGGTGATGGAGAAGATGGGGGCAAGTTCCCTGCCTGAGTTAGTCAGGATGGCTGATCGGCTGGGAATCCCTGTCCAAAAGTCGTAATCGCCTGTACCAAAGAATACTAGAGTTCTCGCCCTCGAAGCCTAGGCTGTCTGTGCGCCGAACGGCCAGGCACAAATTGAAACGGCAAAGGTGCTCGTTTTCACGGTCCGCAACAAGTCGCTCGGAAGATGAATTGGAATAGGATCAACAGACTTTGGACTCCAAGAATCCGCTCATCTCAATCGTCGACGATGACAGCGCTCTCAGGAATTCGTTGGAGAACCTGATTCGATCTATCGGATGGCGGGTGAAATGCTTTTCTTCAGCCAAGGCATTCTTGAGGTCAAATCAGGGGTGGCCTTCTCGAATTCGATGTTCCAGAAATCGGCCCTTCAATTGATCAGGCATCTTTCGAATCTACGGATCATAACTACGCTGAACCGGAATACCTCACCGAATCAGAAATCCGACGCCGCGAACGCGAGAACCTTTTTGCCGTGCTGCAGAAGGCGGGGTGGAAAATCAGAGGTGTTGACGGAGCCGCAGAGCTCTTAGGGGTGAAGCCGACCACTTTGATTTCGCGGATCGAAAGGATGGGGCTGAAGCGACCCGCCTGAAAAAAACTATGCCGTCCGCCTTACTGCGGACTTACATTTGGTCAACTTCGCGGATCTCGACGCTGCCGCCATAGGTCAGACTTGGGCAACCCTTCCCGATTTCGACCGCTTCGTTTATATCGCTAGCCTCGATTATATAGAATCCACCGATCGCTTCCTTGCTGTCGGCGTATGGTCCGTCGACAATGATCTTGCCTGGTGCGTGGCGCTTTTGCCTTTCAAGGATTCTCAAGGCGGGACCTGGCCCCTGGAGTTATCAGATTTAGAAGGAGTTCCGTTGGGATGCACGTGCCAGGGATAAGGCGATCGCAGCACGCTGGTCGTTCCATGGAATTTATCCCTCAACAAAAATTCGGTCCCGCCATAAGCGAGGCGGCTGAACCCCGCTGTTCCACACCCAGCGCGATCAAACTGCCGGATACCCCTCGCTGGTCTGAGGCGCCGCCTCGCTAGGTTTGTACCTGCTTTTCAATGAAGGATACAGCGCATCCGAAGGCGAGCAACTGGTGCGGCGGAACTTATGCGAAGACGCCATTCGACTAACAAAAAAATTAGTTCTCCATCCGCTCGGCAATGTTCCAATGATCCACGCGCTTTTAGCGTTGATGCTATTCCACTATGCACGAATGCCTACGAGAACCGACGCAGTTGGTAATTTGCTTCTTCTCAAGGACCAGGATCGAAGCTGCTGGGACAAAGCAATTCTCGAGGAGGGATCTCTACACCTGTCCCTAGC
>JAFAHS010000494.1 GCA_019237115.1 Deltaproteobacteria bacterium | reverse complement strand
CTGATGCTTTTGAGCTCTCCAAAATCGACTCAGAAAGCACAGAAAGGGTACACTTTGCCCCTAGATTGCCCCTTCTAGGGGCGATCGATCGAAAAAACCCTTCGATTTACAAGGAAAAATTGGTGGAGCAGAAGGGATTTGAACCCTTCAATAAAATCAAAAAAGCTAAGTAAAATGGGGACCTTCTGGATGAACAGTATGTCCCTTCATGTGTAATTTGAGGCCGTTTGCCCCTTTAGGGGCAAACTCTTCAACCTTGATCTCGAATTTGGGTCACAAAATTCGGAGCCCGTGGGCACAGAATTGATCGCAGATTCTCAGGATAACGTTCTGGCTCACATGCAAGGGCTCCCTGGTTCAAGTCCAGTTGCGTCCACCAAATCAAAGATTGTCAGTTAAAAGCAGCCGCTAATCCAAGGTGCCAACGCCGCGGACGATCAAGCGAATCAACAAATCTGCGATCTGGTCGACACTGAGAGGTCCGCCTCGGTGATACCATTCGGGTGTGTAGTTGGCTGCCCCGATAATCAACATGCGCAAGGCGCTGCGATTTAACCCAGGGTCGATTTCACCGGACTTCATCGCCGCCCTGATCAGATCGTCGACAAACTTGCCATAGAGCCGAAACTTTTCGTTGATCCGCTTCCACATGTCCTCTGGTAGCTGTCCCCCAGAGCGGGCCGCGGCGAGCGCATATGAACTTTCAACCAGGGCGTACTTAAGATGTGCGCGAATGGCCGCACAACCGTTCTGGAGGCGTGCTCTCTCGCGGCATTTCATCCACGATAGCGCGCGTACGCGCAAACAACAGATATCAGCGGACGCCTATCGAGTGGCGACGCGGGCCGGAATGATCACCGGAATACGCAACCTCAGCGTCCCCACCATGCTGGTACGAGGCGGGAGCAGTGACGTGGTGACAGAAAAGGCGGCGAGAGATTTGCTCGCTTTACTCCCGCAGGCGCAATACGTGGATGTGGCGAAGGCTGGTCACATGGTCGCCGGTGACCGTAACGACGCGTTTACCAACGCTGTACCTTGAGTTCGCCCGGCCCTTGCTGCGCCAACCAATCGGCAGCTAGGAGCTCTCAAAATGACGAGCTTTGGCATTCTCAACACTCCAACCGAATACAGCATGCCGCCGACCAACCTCGGACGATGGGCGGAGGCTAATGGATTCGAGTCAATTTGGTTTTCCAGAACATTCGCACATCCCAACCAGTCGCCGAACCCCATTTCACAGCGGGGGCGAACTGCCCGAAATTTACAAAGAGTTTTTCGACCCGTTTGTTGGGCTCACTGCTGCTGCAGCCGTAACCAGCAAGCTCAAACTTGGAAACCGGCGTTTGCCTGGTCCCGGAGCACGATGTGATCAATCTAGCGAAGACCATCGCTTGTCTTGATCGGGTTTCCGAGGGCCGCTTCATCCTCAGCATAGGTGCTGGCTGGAACGCTGAGGAGATGGCCGATCACGGCGTGAACCCGCGTTCGACGAGCTGTCAGGGAGGATTGCGCACGAAGTCGAACTCCTCCAAGGTCTTCATGCGCGGCAGACGAGCTTCGTGGATGCGTGCGCTCGATCAGCCGTTGTTCGCGATCCTCGAGTTCAGCGGTCGGCAGCCCTGTTTAGTAGACTACCTTTTCGCTTTTGAGCTGCTCGATTTCGGCCGGCGACATCCCGAGGATCTCGCGCAGGACTTCCTCGCTATGTTGCCCAAGCACGGGTGCCGGACGCCGCAATGCGCCTTGCGTCCGACTCATGCAATGCTCGAGTCCTTCGTATGGCGACGGACCCATCTCGCTGTGATCGAGCCATTGCCAAAACCCGAATTCGTCAAGGTTCTCGTCGCGATGAATGTCCATGCAATTCTGCACCGGATACGCGGATACGCCGGCGGCCTGGAGTGCGCCGGTCAGCTCTTCGGCGCCTCGGGTACGCACGAATGACCCGATGATCTCATCGAGCGCCGTTCGATCTTGAAAGCGCCCGCGCATCGTGGCGAAGCACGCATCTACGGGCGGATTGCCCAATACTGAGAGTAGGGCGCGCCACTCATGGTCATCGGCTACTGCGATCGCAATCCAGCGCTCGTGGCCATCTTCGTCGGCGCATCGATAAGCGCCGTGCGGGACGTAGCGCTCGGAGCGATTTCCCTCCGGACCTTGCACCCGACCGGTCGCAAAATAATCCAACAGGACCGGCGCGAGATTGTGCAGCGCGGCTTCGTACTGCGACATATCGATATACTGGCCCTGCCCGGTGCGTCGCCGATGATCGAGCGCCCCAATCAGCGCGCAGGCGGAAAATCGAGGCGCGATAAAATCCGTGTAGGCGCCATAGGGCGGACACGGGTCCGCCTCGGAGTAGCCGGCTAGATAATAGAATCCCGATAGCGCTGCCATCAGATTGCCGAAGCCTGGGTAGTCGCGATGCGGCCCGGTTTGGCCCTGCATACAGGTGGACAGCATGATGAGGTCCGGTTTGACCGCGCGCAGCGATTCATAATCGAGACCCCAATTGCGCATGGTTTTGGGGGTGAAGCTCTCGGTCACGATGTCCGCCCACGGCAGCATCCTGAGGAAAATTTCACGTGCGCGCGGGTTGCCCATATCGAGGGCGAGGCCGCGCTTGGAAGTATTGAAGCTGGCGAAAAACTGGCTGCTGTTGGGACCCGGCTTCGCATCCTTCCACGGCGGCGCGAGCCGCAAGCCATCGAGTCGCGCGGCAGATTCGATCCGGACCACATCGGCGCCGTAGTCGGCGAGATACTTCGTGGTGACCGGCCCTACCGCATACCAGGTGAAATCCAGAATGTGAATTCCTTCGAAAGGAAGACGGCTCATCGGATGATTCTCCGCGATTTTAGATTGCGCCCGCAGCGCGCAGCTCGACGATTTCGGTTTTGCTCAGCCCGAGCAGGCCCCCGTAGATCTCGTGGTTATGCTCGCCGAGTTGCGGCGCCGGCCCTTGCGGCCCTACGGGAGTCTCGCTCATTTTCGCGAATGCGCCGGGCAAGGTGAGCTTCCGCCCGAGGCCCGCATGCTCGACGTTCACGAAATAGTCGCGCGCCTTGAGTTGGGCGTCATCGGCTATATCGGCGGCACTCGCGACCGGCGCGCCGAAGAGCCGACGCTTCAGGAAATTTTCCCACAGCTCCTTCTTGGTCTTGGTGATGAAGAAGCGCTGGATTGCTTCTTCGGCGTGATCGAGTTCCTTCAGGTCCGCCGCCGAAGCTTTCATGAAACCACTGGGGGTCAGCGTCTTCAGCCCGCCCGACTCGGTCAGCCACGCGGCTGCGGCGCCTTCTTCTTTCATCCACGCGATAACAGCCATCGTCGAATTGAAGTACGCGCCGCCCGCGATAAGAAACGAGACGTGTCCATCCTTGCATTGATAGACGGTCTTGCGACGCCCACCGATGGCGCCGGTGAACACTCCGCTTCGTCGCAGATAGTCGCCGTGCAAAAGCGGCATCGCCTGCTCGTTCATGAGCGTCCAAACCACGCAGGCTTGCGCGTTGACCGCGATATGCTGACCGAGCCCGTCGGCGACGCGCCCGTAGTGCGCGATCATAGAAGCGACCGCCGCCTCGGCGGCGGCATGCAACCATGCTTGCGGCAAGCTCATCTGAAGCGGCGGCTTGCCGTCCTCGCCCATCATGAACATCGCGCCGCCCGACGCCCATGACACGATATCGGCCGCCTTGTAGTCCTTGCCCGGACCTTTATCACCGAAAGGCGTGATTGATGCGTGGATGAGCTGTGGATTCAGTGCGGCGAGCGTTTCGTAGCCGAGGCGGATCGAATCGAGGTAGCCGAGCGGAAACGCCTCGACCAGGAAATCGGAATGCTTGACCAATTGTTTAAGGAGCTCACGGCCGTCGGCATTTTCGAGGTTCAGCGTGATCGATCGCTTGCCGGCCTGAAACGCGAGGAAATGCAGGCTGTGCTCGAGGTCGGGCTCGTCATCCAGGAAGGGAGGAATCTTTCGCGACGAGCATCCTTGTGGCGGCTCGACCTTGATGACCTCGGCGCCCATGTCGGCGAACATCTTCCCGCATAGCGCGCCTTTCTCGTCGCTCAGATCGAGCATTCGCAATCCGGCCAGCAGTGTTGAACGCATTACTCGGCTCCGTTGGGTTGAGCAATTCGCCGTGTGGTCGGCGCGATACTAGGCCAGATGTCCGCGGACGGAAACTCCAACATGATTATCGCTAGTGGAGCGCTTCCGACGAGTAAGGTGAATGCCGGTGAACTGTTTGTGGCTTGGGTAATAGAGCTATTGGCCCCAAAGCCGAGGCCTCACCTCGCCGCGAACATCAGCCATCGATAGGGTTTGGCCGTGGGAACCCGAACATCAGCCACGACTGGTTGGCTACCCAGTGGGGGTATAGCTTGGTCATCTCGTCGAACAGTTGTCGGTGTCCTGGATCGCCGAGGGTAAGTCGGGCGCACCAGGCTTCTTGTGACCGGCGACAACGATCGCCGGATTCAGCGCCGCGAGCCGGTCAAGTGCCGCGATCCAATTTTGACGGCTCTCGGCGGTGGTGTCGC
>JAFAHS010000333.1 GCA_019237115.1 Deltaproteobacteria bacterium | reverse complement strand
CAGTTTCGGGGCCCGCCCCGAGGCGAACCGTGTCGAGGCGACTCACCTCGCGCTGAACAAGGCTGCTGGGGCCGGGCAAGACGTTTGCTAAGAGAAATTGCCCGTGGAGCAATGAAAATGCAGATATTCAATTGGATAACGCCCAATCCGACCTGTGTGAATCCGCAGGATACCCTCGAGAAAGCAAGGGAGCTCATGACCGCTGGAGGATTTCGCCGGCTACCGGTGGTGGAGGGCGACAAAAGACTGGTCGGCATGATCTCGGAGCGCGACGTGCGGCAGCATTTGGGCTATCTACCTCAAACCAGAGTCAATGCGGCGATGGCGTCCAGCCCGATTTCAATACCTCAAGGGGAAACTGCGGAGTTCGCCGCAAAGCTGATGTTACAACATAAGATAGGCGGGCTTCCGGTCATAAATGAGGGACGGGTTGTCGGTATCGTGACCACGACCGATTTGCTGAAAGCGCTGCTCAATGTTGTGCAGGCCGCGGGCGACATTCTGAAGCAATAGGGATGAGAGTGGGCGATGGGGAGACGCCACCCAACCATCGCTTCCCAGAGCGACTCCCGGACGCATACTCGACCTCCGAGAACTGGATGACGATAGACTCTGACACCCTCGGATTCGATCGAGCGGGCGTGCCATCTTTCAAAACGCTACGCGAGGTGGCGAGTCACACCTATCGGCCTTTCACAGTGAGAACCGGGCAGGCGGCGGCACGCACGACGTGATCGGCAACGCTGCCCAGGAAAAAACGCGGTACCCCGCGGCGAGCGAAAGTGCCCATTACGACAAGATCAATACCCAACGCGGATTGTATTTGTGCGATTCGCCGCGCGGGATCGCCGGTCACGACCAAGAGCTCGTGTGGCACTTTCGCAAGGTGCGTGGCGGCCGCTTCACGGAGTTTCTTGCGCGCAGCCTCCTCAACTTCGGGCGTTGCGGTGACCGGGCCGCCCAGGGGGACGGCGACGGTCGGGCACACATGCAGCACGTATAGCGCGGCGTCGTTTTCAATGGCGATGCGACGGGCAAGATCCAGTGCCTTGAGCGATCCTTGCCCGAAGTCGAACGCACAGAGAACTCGATTGAAGGCCCTGGGCGTACGGCGTTCCCTCTTCTCCTTTGCGAGCTGTTCCTGCGCAGCCTGTTTCAGATTGGTGAGCAGGACACTATCGCTCTTGGACGCCCATTCGTTCAGCATCGCGCTGCCGACCTTGGCGAGCTTTTCCCCAAGGCGGTCCTTTTGATCGCTTGCCATCTCACTTAGCCTCCCGGGAGCGATAAGGCGGTTGCGCAATGACCGTGCCACGCGGCATAGGAATTTGCGCCCCTTTCAAATAGCGGGTACGAGCGTCTCGAACAACCGAGAGCGACGGAGGCCTACAGGTAGCCCAGTTGCTGAGCTCCGCGCCGGAGATCGTCCTGGAATTTCGGGTGAGCGATCGCGATTAGGGCGGCGGCCCTTTCGCCGGTCGATTTGCCGGTCATGTCCGCGACGCCATACTCGGTCACGATGTACTGGATGTCCGCGCGCGGATCGGTGGTCGGGCCTTCGATTTTCGGAACAATGCGAGAGATCGTTCCCTTCGCCGCAGTCGAGTAGGCGGTCAGAATGGATTTCCCGCCCCGCGATAACTGTGCGCCGCGAACAAAGTCGAGTTGGCCGCCGGGCGCGCTGTACTGCCTGCCGGCGATGGCCTCCGAATTCACCTCGCCGTCGAGACCGACCTCCAGAAATGCGCTGATTGAGATTACGTTGTCGTTGCGTCCGATGACGTAGGGGTCATTAACGTAGTCGACCGGATGCGCCTCCATGCTCGAGTTGTCGTTAAGGAACTCATAGAAGGCCTCATCGCCCGCTGCCAGGGTATAGACGTTCTTGTGTCGGTTAAGAGTCTTGAAACGGTTGGTCACCGCGCCCGACCGGATGAGTGCCACCAGCGAGGGCATCATCAACTCGGTGTGGATTCCGAGATCTTTGTGATGGCTGAGCGCATCGCAGACCGCGTTGGGGACCCCGCCGATCCCGATCTGCAGGGTCGCGCGATCGGGAACCATCTCGACGATAAGCCGGCTGATGGCGCGGTCGAGCTCGGTCGACGGCCGCCGGGGTACCGCAAAGAGTGGGCATTCGTTTTCGACGATGGCCGCGACCTGGGAAATGTGAAGGCAAGAGTCGCCGAACGCGCGCGGCATCCTGGGGTTTACTTCCACGATCAGGTTGCGGGCGGAGCGCGCGGCGGGAATCGTGTAGTCGCCGTTGGTCCCGCAGCTGAAGAATCCACCCTTGTCCATTGGCGCGACGGTGACGATGAACGCATCGAGCCCGATGGCTGCCAGCGTCCGGGGCATGGCGCTGAAGTTGCCCGGCATGTAGAAAACCACGCGGCGATGGTCGTGTTGTCCGCGCTCAAATAGCATCCGTTCGACCACGGTCGGAAAGAACGGATGTGGTTTGATCACGTCCATGTATTCATATTTCAGAATGGTCGAAGCTGCGGCGGTGACCGAATGCGAGTAATACACGCGCAGCTCCTCGATGGTGCGGCGCTTGACGCGCTCCTCCAGCGCTTTTAGTAACGCCGGCGGCTCGCTCACCGCCATCCCCATCGAGAGGGTGCCGCGGCTGGGAATCAGCTCGACGGCTTGCGCAGCCGTGCTGAGCTTTGAGCGGTACTCGGATTCATACATAGCTGACCCTAACTCCCGATTTGTCGGATCGGCTCCGTGGTGGTGGTACGCCTGCGACCTCGCCCGCGGACTCTGTACCGCCGGCAGCCGGGCGCCGCACCACTGACTTCGCTCGTGGGATACTCCAGGTAAGATTCCGGCTGATGACACCGGGAGTAAGCGGCGCCGGCCGATACGTGGTGGGATGGTCGATGATGCAGCCGAATTGCGCCGTTGTGGCTGCTGGCGTCAACGAGATTTCTATTTCGACCGCGGCAGCTTTGGGCATTGAGAGAATTGATGTCGGGGGCATCTTCGCCGTGCAGCGACTCCTTCGAAGTTCGCGTGGTGTGAGTACCCAGGTGGGAAAATCGCGATAGAAGCGGAGTACGCCGTGAACTTCGGGCCAGG
Source organism: Deltaproteobacteria bacterium (assembly GCA_019237115.1). GTDB lineage: Bacteria > Desulfobacterota > Binatia > Binatales > Binataceae > JAFAHS01. Next base: position 4,723 of record JAFAHS010000333.1, on the reverse strand, counting down.
AGAGAGTCAATAGGTCCGCGATTTGTGAAACCCATTCGGAAGGAACAAATCCCAGTGGCGCCGTGTGGCCCGACGAGGATAAGCATGAGTGCGCCCGTCTGCTCGCACAAGCGGGCCGCGATTTCGGCGATTGAGCCGGAATCGTCCAGCGACAGTTTTCTCTCAAACATCCGCGCACCATCCATCGTTCGTGCCAATTGGGTGCATTGAGGAACGCGCACCCGGACCACTGGATGCTCGTCTCATATTGCGGTTTTGATTGTATCGTTCGGATACATTGGACCCCCATATGCCTGACCGCGGCGCCCTCGAGCTGCGACTTCTCGGGCACAGCGCAAGAACCGAGGTTTGTCTTCCGTTGTGGCGCACTCAGCAGTAGGACTGGCGCATATCGACACACATACAAGACCCCAATTCCTTGGCCGCACCGGCGGAAAGCTTTTTTTCTTGATCTCGAATTGGCGCATATCTTGCGGGGCTGTCCAAAGATCCCGGAGGGAAAACTCCTATGCAGCCCAACCCGACACTCATTGATAGCGAGCGGCGCGAGATGCTGAAAGCGACCCTGCTGCAACTGCGCGAGCATACCTGCCAGAGGATCAGGGACTTTCGGCGAGAGCAGAGCCAGGAATCGGAGCTCGGCCCTGGTGACTCCATCGATGTCGCGCGATCGAGCGCCGATATCGAGACTCACGCAGGTTTGATCGCGCGCGCGGAAGAAAAGCTCAAATACCTGGACGAGGCAATTTCTCAGCTCGAAGCAGGCACCTATGGAACCTGTGCGGGTTGTCACGAGTCCATTCCGATCGAGCGCCTCATTGCTCTCCCCTTCGCACCCTATTGTCTATCCTGCCAACGGAGACGAAGGCCATCGCAGGATACCTGGAGCGGGAGAGGTACCATCGCTCCTTACGATCACCTGTGGACGCCGCCCGATGAAATGAAGGGCGTGCCGGGGCCGGAATTCAGCGGCACCAGCCCTGATCAGACAGTCAACCTTCACGATCGTGTCAGGCATGCGATCGCGGAACCGCCGGCGGCTACTCCATCGAGCCGAACCTCGAAAGGCGCGAGAAAACACGGAATCCGTTGATGGGGCGGAGCGGTCACAGCTATGCTCCGAACAGACAGCTTCCCAGAAAATCCCGTCCCACAGACTCTAGCTGTCTTCCAGTGCACTCATCGCGCGGCGCCCTGTTCCGTCAGCAGGGAGAAGCTCCTTTTGGCTAACAAACATTCAAGGAGCTCAAGCGGGAACCGGCCGAGCTCCCGAAGCCGCAAAGGCCCACGGATACGTGGAGCCGAAGAATCGCCGCTACAACCTGGTAGCAGAAATCAGCAAAATCAAAGCCCCACAGGACTCGGTGTCTGGCTTTTGAAAGCCAATCGCCGACAGCGCGGCCTGCTCCGTTGGGTTTGAAAGTGGTTTCGCGTTTCCGTGGTCCGCTTCCCCGCCCAGGTGTAACTCGATTCGACTTAACGTTCGCGGTTTGCAGCCCACTCCCTGGCCTTGGCAATGGCAATCCGAATCGCCCTGCCTTCGTCATAACCCTCTTCGAGCAAGGCGTTTGCGATCTCAATCGCCTTTGCTCGAATATCAAACGGCAGGTTGGCCATCGATCTCGGGTAGTAATTCTCGTCCCACGGCAACGGCTTTATCACCCCCCAGCGAAAGCTCCAGTCGATTCGGTACCTGGCGATCTTCGCATCCAGCTTCCAGCGCGAAATTCGTAGCAGGGTTTCACCGCGCCTGCACCTTGCTGCCTCCGGTCAAGATCCTTGTCGAGCAGGTCTTCGAGAGTGGCTCTAAGTCGGTTTTTTCAAAGACTTCCAGCAGGTCCCAGCACTGGCACGCTTTCCGCTTATGACTCCTCGGGCTCGAACGAACACCGAAGCGCCGAGAGGGACGTGAATATCCGCAAGCGGTTCCGGCCGGCTTCCAATCGATCGCCGAAAGGCGCGCCAATCGCCGGCAACATGGTTCGAATGGCGGTGGTTTTTTCGCAAGACGAATCAATCATCGGATTAATCCGGGATGGTCTCACCGAGGGGTGGCGTATTGACCCATGTTCGGAGCCTAACCAAGCGCGCATGTTCCTCCAGAGAGCCGATGTTGGGATCGTGGTCATCGATGATGTCGCGATTGATAAGCCGTCCTGCGGATGGTTGCTCGATCAAGTGCATAGGTGGACTCCGGATGCACTGGTCGCCTATATAGCCTCGGCGCACACCCCGGAAACCGAACGGCAGGTTCGATCACTTGGGGTGCAATACTACCTCTCCAGACCCGTGGATCGAGAGCGCACCATCCGGGTTCTGCACTCTTTCGCAGCGGCACAGCTCTGAGGGTCCGAATACCGGGGATTTCAAAGAGTTTAGGCGAGCGGTCCATCCTGGCCGATTTCTGCCGTGCAGATCGTCAGCTCGACCGCGGATCCGGTTCTCATGTTCTCCGGGCGAGTTTCCAGCCCATGGTTTGCTTGACCTCTTGCAGATAAGAAACCTCTGCAAAAACGCTGCAGATCCCGACGAATCACCCACTGTATCCATCGGCGACACTGACTTGCGTTCTCGGCCTCAAACAGCATCAGAGGGTGCGGTACTCCGATGCGCTTAATCGGTGCACTGTCGTGACAAGAATGGGTCGGAGCATCGAGGACTGGTCAGGCGGCCAAGTCTGCGCGAATTGGGCTGGCAACTACGCTCAAAATGTATAGAGTCTCTTCGAACCCGCTTCATTGGGGACTTTGAATTCGAATGCCCGAGATGCCGACCAACCGAACGACAGACCTGGTTCGTCTCACCTTGCAGATGCTTGCCCTGGGTGCCCTGATAGCGGCGAGCTTCTGGATCGTCCGTCCTTTCGTGGTTGCGGCAGTGTGGGCGACGACGGTCGCCGTCGCCACCTGGCCGATCCTGCTGTGGACGCAGTCCTGGCTGGGTGGCAGGCGATCTTTGGCAGTCGCGGTGATGACCATCGCGTTGACCTTCATACTGATCGCGCCTCTCTACATTGCGGTGATCACGATCGAAGGCAATGTCGATCAGATCACCGGATGGTCAAAGTGGCTGGTGAGCGTGGCGCACTCGGGGCCTCCACACTGGATTGAGGCGATTCCCCTGCTCGGACCGAGGGTTGCGGCCTATTGGCGGGAACTGGCGGGCTCCAACCCCGGGCAGATTTCAGACAAACTCCTGCCATGGATCCGCACGCTGGGTCTGTGGTTTCTGAGCCAGGTCGGAAATCTTGGGCTGCTGCTCCTTCAGTTCCTGCTCACCGTGATAATTGCCGCAATTCTGTATGCGAACGGCGAGGCGGCGGCGAGGAGTATTCGGAGTTTCCTCGGAAAACTGGTGGGACCCGAAGGGGTGAAGGCTGTCGAGCTCGCTGCACTCGCGGTTCGAAGCGTCGCGCTGGGTATCGTGGTTACTGCGATCGTGCAGTCGGTTGCTGCGGGAATCGGGCTCGCCATCGTCGGCGTGCCGTTCGCCGCTTTTTTAACCGCGCTTATATTTGTCCTCGCGATTGCACAAATAGGACCTGTTCCCGTTCTCATCGGTGCGGTCATCTGGACCTATTCGACAAACGGGGTGCTATGGGGAACCGGGTTGCTGGTGTGGTCGATATTCTGCGGAACCTTCGACAACGTTCTCCGTCCGTTGCTTATCAAGCGGGGCGCGGATCTTCCGCTGCTTCTGATTTTCGCCGGCGTCATCGGCGGTCTCATCGGATTCGGCGTGATTGGCTTGTTCATTGGCCCGGTAGTGCTGGCGGTAGCATACACGCTCCTGGTTGACTGGGTGTCTGAAGGCGAGATGGTCTCGGCGCAAGCCAATCCTGCCGACACGCCCGAGTGAACTAGCCTGGTCTAGGGTCGGTCTTGCGGTTGGCCCAAACTCAAATCAGGCCTGGGTGCGCCGTGAGCCGCGGCAACCCTCTCGAAGGGTGATGTCCCTATTTTGCCTCTCGTGATTTCGCAGGACGCCTGGTTCAGGTTTTCAAAACCGCCCGGAACCGTACCTTTCCCGACATCATGTGTTCGTAACCGTCGGCGGCGCGCTCGAGCGGAAAGGTTTCGATCATCGGCCGCACGCCACTGGCTGCCGCGAACTTTAGCGTGTCCTCCGAGTCCTTTGCGGTTCCGGACGGCCAACCTGCGATCGACTTGCGAGCGTTCAGCAACTGAAATGACGACACCGCGAATGGCTCGGCGCTCGCTCCGACGAGGACCAATCTGCCATCAACTCCAAGTCCGTCGACCAGGCTCCCCATCGCTTTGCCGTCGGGCGCCGTCGCCAGAATCACGCGGGCGCCGCCGAGGGCCTGCAGTTCTTTGGCAACCTCCTGCGCGCCGGCATCGAGGTAGGTTCGGGCGCCCAGTTTCAATGCCAGATGTTGCTTGTCCGGCCCCCTCCCTATGGCAACCGTCTCGAAGCCGAATTTGCTTGCGAATTGAACACCCAGATGGCCGAGGCCGCCGATGCCCTGTATTGCAACCAGGTCGCCCGGCCGTGCACCGCTGTTGCGCAAAGCATTGAACGTAGTGATGCCCGCGCACATCAGGGGCGCAGCCTCCTCGGGCGCCAGTCCGTCGGGTATGCGGGCCAGCGCCACCACGGGTACCACTACGTACTCCGAGTAGCCGCCGTCGTAGCTGATACCGGGAATCTGCAGTTTGATACAGGTTATGAAATCACCGCGGCGGCATGACTCGCACTTTCC
>JAFAHS010000252.1 GCA_019237115.1 Deltaproteobacteria bacterium | reverse complement strand
GAGGGATTGGAAGAACTAAGTAAGCACTGCTTTGATTACGCAGTTATCGACGAGGTGCACCATGCGCAGGCTCCGAGTTATCGAAAGGTGCTTGCCAGGCTGAACGCCTCTTTCGTGCTGGGGCTGACCGCCACCCCCGAGCGGACTGATGGTGTCGACGCAGTTGCATTATTCGATGATATACTTGCATGGCAGGCAACAATAGGTGACGGGATCAACGAAGGCTCCCTCGTGCCATTCCACTATGTCGGCCTCAAGGATGACGTGGACTTTCAGCAGATCCCTTGGCGTAATGGCCATTTCGACATTGCTGTCCTCGAACAGCGAGTTGAGAACAGCGCTCGGATGGCGAAACTCTGGATGGCCTGGAGAATGCATTTCGGAAGTCGGACAATTGTCTTCTGTTGCTCGCAACGGCACGCGCTGTTCACGCGAAATTGGCTACGGGATCGGGGTGTCAAAGCTGCAGCAGTATTCGCGGGCACAGGAAGTGATCCGCGCGGCGAATCCCTTCGCGCACTGGTAAGCGGCAAACTCGACGCTATATGCGCTGTCGACTTGTTCAACGAAGGCGTGGATTTGCCAGACGTAGACCGGGTCGTCATGCTGCGCCCAACAGAATCCAAAATTGTCTTTCTGCAACAACTCGGTCGTGGTCTGCGTGCGGCTGAGAACAAGTCCAGGCTGATTATCATCGATTTCATCGGTACACCGGCTATTCGCACGTCGGATCATTCATCTCCTCTCATTGCGAGGCGACGAATGCAATAGGGAGGGACTGCAGCGCTGGTTGGAGGACGGGATTGCAGAGCTTCCGCCGAGCTGCCTTGTCGATGTTAGCTTGGAGGCAAAGGAGCTGCTGCGTCAACTCCTGCCGTCCAATCGCGCAGCAGCAGTGGAAGGCTACCGGGCGATGAGAGATGAACTGGGCCGCCGCCCGACGATGCCGGAGCTGTTCAACCGCGGGTATCTTCCAGCGACGATTCGTGCGCGCCACAATGACTGGTTTACGTTCGTCAAGGCAGAAGGCGACTTGACGAATGAGGAGATGGCGGCATTCCAGGAACTCGGTCCGTGGTTTCGAATGCTTGAAGTAACCTTGCTTAATAGGTCTTATAAGATGGTTGCTCTACGGGTGCTGCTCGACATGGACGCCTTCTGGAATGGCATTCAGATCCGCCCGCTGGCGGATGCTTGCCGAACCTACCTTCTCGAGCACCCGCAGTTGCAGGTTGACCTGCAGCCGACGAAGGAGATCCCGGACCACCGGCGCGCTTCCTCAGAAGAGTGGGCCACATGGTGGCTTCGCTGGCCATTGGACCGCTGGTTAGACGAGCAAGGGGGGCGGAATTGGTTCCGGCGCGACGGCGATCGGTTTGTTTTCGCGATTCCGTGCCCGCCTGAGATGCGCACGGCTTTTGAAATAATGACCGGGGAAGTTGTGGACTACCGGCTTTCTCAGTACGCCCAAATGAGAGTCCACCCGGCCGGTGCCGAAGGGCTCGAATTTACTGCAAAAGTGAGTCATGCCGGAGGTCGTCCGATACTTTTCCTGCCCGACAAGGACAAATGTCCAGGGCGCCCTATCGGACCCGTTGATGTAAATTTGCCTGATGGTTCCAGTTGGGAGTTTCGATTTGTAAAAGTGGCTTGTAACGTGGCCCACCCAAAGGGAACAACCGATAACCGTCTTGGCGAGCTGCTCCAAAGCTGGTTCGGCCAGGACGCAGGCCTTCCAGGCACCGGTTTCTCCGTACGATTCCACAATTCCAGCGAGGGCTGGCGTGTCCACCCAGTGCAGCACATCCTGCCGACACAACCGGCTGCTTTGAGTCGAGAAAGACCGTCGCCCGAGCTGTCACTGGTTGAATCGCCGCCTGCAGAAGAACGCTTTGTTCGGTATGTCCCGGTTTACGAACTTGAAGCGGCAGCGGGTCTTTGGGGACCGGACCATACACCGTCCGAAATGGGATGGATGCCTATCAGCGGTCACCGTTTGAGGCCGGGCATGTTCGTCGCTCGCGCCGTAGGACACTCCATGGAACCTAAGATTCCCTCAGGAGCGTGGTGCCTGTTCCGGGAATGCCCGGCAGGTTCACGCGAAGGACGCATCGTCTTGGTGCAGTTCCATTCGATGAGCGATCCTGAAGGAGGAGGACGGTACACCGTGAAGAAATACCACTCAGAGAGGGTCGTGACGGAGGAGGGCTGGTCACACCAGCGGATCGAGCTTCGTCCTTTGAACCCCGATCCGATGTATCAGCCGATCCTCGTAACTGAAACCGAAGCACCAGAGCTGATCATTGTCGGTGAGTTTGTTGCAGTAGTTGGGTGAATCGTCGTAGTGGCTTGAACTGCTGGGCAACCGCTCGGCGGCTCGGCGTGAACTAAAACTAAACATCATCGCAAATTCGACGTGCTCCTTTGCGGAGTATCATTCTGTAAGAGT
>JAFAHS010000037.1 GCA_019237115.1 Deltaproteobacteria bacterium | reverse complement strand
AGATCACATTGATGAGGTCGGACCTGCGAACCAACCGCAAGAAAGTGATTGCCGCCAATATGAAGTTGACCCCGGACGAAGCGCAGTGGTTTTGGCCGACCTACGAGCAGTATGTCAATGAGCTGGTGCAGATCAACAAAGCCAAATATGATCTTATTAAGGAGCATCTACAAAACGAGAACATGACGGAGGAGCAGGCCGATACCCTCTCGAACAGGTGGGAAGAAGTGGATGAATCCGTGGTCCAACTCCGGCTCAAATACATTCCTATATTCCGCAAGGTCCTGTCTGCGAAAGGTGCGGCAATGTTTTTTCAACTCGACCGGCGCGTACAAATGATGATCGACCTCCAGCTGTTAAGCTCACTTCCGCTGGTTCAGCCTTGCAACCAGCCCGGCAAAATGGTTTGCAATCAACAATAATGCGCGATTGCTGGCGACTCTTCTACGACGCAGTGTCACTATGTTGCCGGTGGTTGGGATCGCACAGTTTACCCGCCGTGACGGGGTTAGGTCCTGGCATCCAGACAGAAGTAGGCCTCTAAAATCGAGAAGTCATCCGCGAGTTCGTGCGATCCGTGGAGTGTGCGCACATGAGCGAGTAGTTCATCCATGAGGGCTCCTCCGCGCGTACTCCGTTTTGCAAGGTATTCGATACAAGCCTCCAAGTCCCAGACAGGCTCCCCGTCGCGGAGAATCTCGAAAACCCCATCACTGAAAATTAGCAGGCGTGCGCCAGCTGCTACTTCACACGATTTGGCTGGGTATTCCTGTTCGCTCATAAACCCGATTATCATGCCCGAGGACGGCAAGAGGATTGGATCACGCGCACCTGGTGCGAGGAGAATCGAAGGATGATGGCCGCCGCCCGACCACGTCAGGAATCCACTGGAGCGCTTATATACGCCATACCAAGCCGTGAAGAACTTTTGGCCGTGCCGCGAGCCTGGGAACGCATCGTTCAGTTTCGCTAGCACCTGATCCGGTTGCCTCATATCGGTACCCATCAGCGAACCGGATCGCAAGACGTTAGTGATGGTGACGGATAGGAGCGCAGAGTCCAAACCGTGTCCCATCACATCGATGAGGTGGAGGGCCAAGTGGTCGTCGTCGATCCAATGATAGCCGATACTGTCACCGCCGAGGTTTGACGAAGGGACGTAGCGCCAGTCGATCGAGACGGGTCCATCCATGGGCGGCGGGATGCAACCCAGGACGTATTTTACGCCCGCCGCAAAATCGTCACGCATGCGCTCGTTTCCGAGCGTCTCCAGTAGTGCTTTGGCGTCCACGAGGTCTGGCATCGTGAACCCTTCCGTGTACGTACCGTAGACAGCCGCAAGCGCGTCGCGGGCCTCGTTGCCGCAGTCTTGGCGCTGCCAGAGCCGGGCCAGGCTCATGGTTGCGCGAAGCTCCCAAGCCCTGCTCTGCTGGCGGCGTGCGGTTTCGATAGAATTGCGGAAGCAATCTTCGGCGGCTTGGTCGTCGGTTTCAGCTAAATGCAACTCGCCTAAGAGGCGATACAACTCGGCTTCCTGGAATCGGTCCTCATTCTTACCCGCGAGGTCCAGTCCCTCGGCCAAAGCGCGGTGCGCATCCTCGAACCGGCCCGCCCGGGTATAGCCGTCGCCAAGAAGACTGAGATAGTACGGAAGTGCAATCTCAGCCCCGGTGGCCCGATAGGACTCAAGGCCCCCGACGAGCAAAGGAAGTCCTTCCCTAAGATTTCCTTGCAACAGCAACCCCCCGGCTCGGTAGAGTATGCCCGTGGCATGCCAGAAGACAAATCCCTGTTCGGTCGCGATCTCGATCTGTTCATCGGCTGCAGCTTGGGCGTCTTCGCCGAGTTGGCAGTGTTGTCGAAGCCAACCGGCATGGTGCAATGCATACTCCATGGTAAACGGGTGGCCGATGGTGCGAGCCAGCGCGATGGTTTCTCGACTGAGTTGTAGCGCCCTGTCCGGGTAGCCCAGATGCCATAGCGCCAGCGCCAGATAGCAACGGTGCGTGGCACCGGAGTCTTCGCCCGTCTGGGTGGCCCAGAACTTTGTGCGGTTGCGGTCATCGAAGTTGGCCACTGCCAGCGAGCAGTGATCGTGGGCGGCGGCGAAATTCCCACGGTAAAACTCTGTCAGACCCTGCAGGAACAGCGCTTCCATCGTCATGCCGGGGTCGTTGAGCCTCCCAACAAACCGGAGCGCTTCGGCTGCCAGGTCCACGCACAACTTGAACTCGGCGC
>JAFAHS010000020.1 GCA_019237115.1 Deltaproteobacteria bacterium | reverse complement strand
CTCGTCGCCCGTCTGGTCAGAGAGAGCCGGGATGAGGTCGACGCGCTGCCGACCGTTCATCGCCCGTGGGGCAGCTTTACCGCCTTGCACAACGGCCATCGGGTCCAGGTCAAGCACATCGTCGTCAAGCCCGGCGGCAAGCTGTCGCTGCAGATGCATCATCATCGCGCCGAACACTGGATCGTCGTCCAAGGCACCGCCAAGATCCGCCGCGGGGACGAGGAGATGATCCTGACCGAGGACCAGTCGACCTACATACCGCTTGGCACGGCCCATCGCCTCGAAAACCCCGGGAAGATCGCGCTGCATCTGATTGAAGTGCGGTCGGGGAGTTATCTCGGCGAAGACGATATCGTGCGAATCGAGGACAGCTACGGCCGAAGCTAGCCCCCGGGACCGGGGGATATTGCATCTTGCGGGATCCGCCGCGACGCTTATGTCCTTTCTCTCATCGAACAGGCAGATACCGGCACTGTCCCTCAAAATTGGTCACAAGCGCCCAACTTCACCGTCGAGACCACTCAAGGGGCGATCAACTTCCATGATCGAATCGATGACGGATGGGCGATCCTGTTTTCCCATCCGAAGGATTTCAACCGGGTCTGCGCGACCGAGCTCGGTTATAAGGCGGGGGGCTGAAGTCAGAGTTCGACCAGCGCAACTGCAAGATCATCGGGCTCAGTGTTGACCGGTGGCGGATCATAGATCGGCTTTGACCAGCGCTCCGGCTACACCACGATCGGTACGGTATGCAACCTCGCCTGCCCGGCTTTTCGCCGAGGCCAAGGACGGGCAGATCCTGTTCAGCAGCTGCATCACTGGAGCGGTCGAAGCGGTCGCGAGCTTGGGGGACCTCGGAAACCTCGAGCTAAAAAATTTTAGAAAACTGCGGGGTAAGCTCGAAAAAGCAGCTCAACGGCGTCGAGGAGGGGTTCGTGCACTACGAGATCTGCGATACTGCTGAGAGCGCGTCACACGCAAACCGGCAAGGCCATGGGTCGTGAAAGCGCGTTGCCAGGTGAGGAACTCTTCCTCCGACAGCTGGTAGGTATGGCAAACTTCCTCGATGGTCATCTTACCGATCAGCACCGCGGCGACCACCGCGGCCTTGCGGCGAACTACCCAGCGGCGGGTATTGGGAGGTGGCAGGTCTCCATCAGCCCAGGATTCATCGAGAGGTATTTTCATGCAGCTGTAGAGGGACGTGACGAACCCACCGATGGTCGCTTCAGTCCGAACGTTCGCTGCATGTCGGCTATCTCGGGTAACATTCACATCCTTTTCACGAATTTTTCACGCTTTTGCGTGTTTGTCATCTAATTTTTTCTTTTTTAGCTGTAAAGCTGGTGAAAACCGCTCCAGACTGTGGGAAATAGGGCTGGATCCCGAGTGACCGCGGAAGACCGGTTATGACTGAATGCCCGAACTCCTCGATCTCTGTGCTCCATAGGCGATGGGCCAAGCTCGAAGACGAGCACCATGAACTCGCCCTTGCAATCGACGAAGCCCGGGCCAGAGAACCCGACTTGGCGCCAATGCGCGAACGCCAAGCGGAACTCCTGCTCGAAATAAATTCGCTCGTCGCCAAAATCCGGGATGCGCCGGGGAGGACGATAGAAGACCACGTTGCCTTGCTCGACGTTGCGCTTGAGCACGAACTTGACCTCGCATGCGATATCGCGCGCTACGGGCCGGCTGACTATCCCATGACTACTCGGTTATTAGGCTTTCTAGCGCACCTGGTACCGGAATTCGAATTTAACTCTCTCCGAAGGTGGTTGTCCTCTCCGGGCCAGCTTCAACAGCTATGGAGATGCGACTCTTCGCGTTCCCTACAAAACGACGCCGGGTTTGTTTAAAACGGGCCAGCGCTTTGGTGATAAGGCTCCCGCCTTAACGTCGCGCCGTCTAATCGCGGCAATCCGAACATAGTTCGTTGGGGCTGAGGCAGTCTATCGAGGCCATGAGCCTGGCATAGCCGCCGCGGCCGGATTACCGCGGCTCGCGCGGGATCGTTGTTACGCAACCAAGGGTCGTGGGCAGCAGATCTCTCACCGGTGACGGATCGATCGACGGCAGGGGCGCGGCGATGAGCTCTCTGGCGCGCGCAAGATTGGCTTTGCAGGTGGCACTTAGGGCTTGTCCGGAATTTATCAAATCGACTTTTGATAGAGTGTAATATCGGTTTACAACCGTGGTTTCATACCATATGTTGTGGTGGTGATCGATGTCGAACCCATCCGAGAGCGATTTTCGACGGTGGCGCCGTTCCTCGACGAACGCGGCCGTCGTTTGGTCGCAGCGGCGGAGGCGTTTGCCGCGGGATATGGTGGCATTGCTGCGGTGGCGGTGGCAACCGGTCTGGCGCCGAGCACGATCGGGCGGGGTCTGAAGGAATTGGCGCAGGACGAGCCTTCGGAGCGGATCCGGCGGCCGGGGGCGGGACGCAAGCCGGCAACTTCCAAAGACCCGACCTTGCTGCCGGATCTTGAGGCGCTGGTTGAACCGACGACGCGCGGAGATCCGGAATCGCCGTTGCGGTGGACCTGCAAGAGCCTCCGGCATCTGGCCGCGCGCTGCAACAGCAAGGCCACCAAGTGAGCCGCACTCTGGTGGCCGAGTTGCTCAATGCGGCGGGCTACAGCCTGCAAGCGCAAGACCAAGGCGGGCGACAGCCACCCCGAGCGGGATGCGCAATTCGCCCACATCAACACCCAAGTGGCCACCGCTTGTCCGAACAGCAACCGGTGATCTCGGTCGACACCAAGAAGAAGGAACTGGTCGGTGATTTCCGCAACAATGGTCGCGAGTATCGCCCGCAAGGTCGCCCAGAAGAAGTCCGGGTCCATGATTCTGATCAAGGAGCTCGGCCGGGCAGTGCCCTACGGAGTCTATGATCTTGCCGCGAATTGCGGCTGGGTGAGTGTCGGCGTCGATCACGACACGGCCGCCTTCGCGGTCACACTCCGCCGCTGGTGGCACACGATGGGCAAGGCGCGCTACCCGAAGCCCCGGCGGCTGATGATCACCGCCGACGGCGGCGGTAGCAATGGCGCGCGCGTGCGTCTGTGGAAGATCGAATTGCAGAAATTCGTCGACGAGATTGCAGTGC
>JAFAHS010000588.1 GCA_019237115.1 Deltaproteobacteria bacterium | reverse complement strand
CTCATTCTGAACATCCGCCAGCACCAGCGCAGTGCGAGGTTTGTCGAGCTGCATTTCGGGATTGCGGTGGGTGAATGTGAACACTTTTGAAGCTCCTCAAGGGTGAGTAGACGCACTTTCTCGATCCGGAGATGGCATCTTTCGCCCGTTCAGCCTCCGGTCCTCCCGAAAATGGCGCGTTGCGAAGTTACCTACGATAAGCCACTGTCTTAATCTGGGATTTCCATTTTCAATTCTGATTCACAGTCTCACCGACATCAGGGGGTTTGCAAACGCGAAGTTCGCGCCGGAGTTTGAGCCCGAAGGTCCCCTCCATTGCGCCGCAACTGATCATCGCTACCTCGCATTGGCCAAAAGCACCTGAAACCGGCGTTTTTCCGACCGAGTTATCAGACACTTATCCCTGTGCTCTCTATCCGTCATCGAGATTGGCTCCGTCTTGCGCTCACTTTATCCCGCCGGCGACGGCAGCATCGCGATCTTCGCCAGTATGTCCGCGAACAGCCGCCGCGTATGATGGCTGTCCGCCAGCAGCAACCAGTAGTAGCGCGCATGTTGGATGAGCCGTCCCCCGGTCTTGACCAACCGTTGCTGCAAGCTGGTCAGCGACGAGGTCGCGACCCTCTTCGGCAGCACCAGCCGCCGCCAGAGGTTCCCAAGGTTATACGCAATCAGGCTCAGCCACAGCCTCACCTCGTTGGCGCGAAAGCGGTGACAGCTAAGCCGCGTCAGCGCGACCGCCTGCTTGGTTTCCTTGATCCATTGTTCGGAAGTGTTGCGCTTGTTGTAGAAGCGTACCACAACCCGGTTGTCGAGCGCCAAATTGGTCACGATAAAGCCGACGCGGGGAAACAACTCCTCCCTGCAATGGAACTCGACCTTCGCCACCACCCGCCGGGCTATCGTCCAACTCGCGGCCTGATAGAGAAAACTTTTGAGTCGAAACACCGGTTTGCGGCTTGGCCGTCCCACTGGCCGCGTCAACAACTCCCTAGTGTTCCGCTGCAGATGGTCGTTCGCCCGAGAGCTCCGGCCTGGCAAAGGCCGCGTCACCACGGAAGACCACCTCCTTGCCCCGGGCCCGCTGCCGCTCGATCTCGTGTCCAGCACCACCCGGCGCGGTGAATCGATAACTTCCGCCTTGGCGATCAAGTCCCGGTTGAGCGCGGCCAGCCCGGCGAGGTTGTCCTCCTAGGTCAGCACGCCCGTCTCAAATGATTGGAGACGCGAGGTTAAGGCCGCGCCGCGCTCCAAGTATCTTCTTGGAGCCGATCGGCCGGAAGGTCGGATCTTGAGAGAGGCGCGCGGCGTCGTTGACATCTTCATACCCAGCCAAGCGGCTATAGATCGACTGCCGCAGGAGGTCGGTCAGCGGCAATTGGATATTCTTGCCCCGGCGCGAATCGATCAGGTGTCGTTCGATGAGCACCCTCAAGCCCAGACGCTCATCCAGCTCGCGCACTAGAATCAGACCACCGTCGGAGGTCACCCGTGCGCCTTGGAAATCGACCTTCATTGAGCTATTGAAGGAGAGCCGAAAGGGCCAGTTTTGTGTTTCACCCACCGCCTCTCCACCTCCGCACCGCTCCGACCGCATCCAAACCCACGCCCATCAGCGCGTTTCGCGCATTTTTCCAAATTACTAGTCCACTGAGATAACGGATATCCGGGTTCAAGGCTTTCAGGCGTGCAATCTTGGCGTGCCGATCCTCGCGGAGGAAATCGCAAATTCCCCGGGTCCGAATAAGCCCCAACGAGCCTGAGGGTTCAGCATCCGTTGTTCTTCTCGAACGCAATCAATTCGAACAGGCGCTGAGCACGCTGGACGTTGAACTTGTCAACCGTGCAGGTCAATCAAACACTATTAGTCACTGTTCCGAGCATCGCGGGTATATACGGAGCGAAAGGCCGCCGGTGAGTAGCCACGCTCCAAACCGCCGCGAGCAGCTTTCGCATCGCCGCGATAACGGCGACCTTGCCGGGTTTACCCGCCGCTCGAAGCCGTTCGTAATACTGGCGCAGCCACGCATTGCACCGCACGGCATTTAGAACCACCATCCAGAGCGCCTTGCGCAAGCGAGCGTTTCCGAACGGAATTGTTGGACTGCCGGAAAAGCGCTTCTTGCCGGATTGCCGCAGCCGCGGCGCAACTCCGACATAGCTCGCGATCGCACCAGCGCTGCGAAAGCGTGCCGGGTCTCCGAGTTCTGCGATCAGACAAGCGGCGGTTAACGGCCCGACCCCATCGATCGTCATTATCAGTTTACCCACCTCGTGATCGTCGAGCTTGCGCTCGATTTCGCGCGCAAGATCTTTCAGCCGGCGACGCAGGACATCGAGGTCCTCACAGAGGTACTTGATCCGCACCCGGTACGGTTCGGAATGATAACTCCCGACTGACTTTGCGGCTGCCTCGATCAGAGCGCGGGCCAGTTCTTCCCCGATCTTGTGCGAGCCGTCGTAAACAATCCGAGCGAGTTTCTTCACCGAAGCGCCATGAAAAGACGCCGCGGTTGGGTAGCGCGACAGAATGGTGGCGGCAAGCTGGCTCTCAAGCGTGTGCACATGCCTGGTGAACTCTGGAAAGCCCAGGTCAACCGCTCGATGTAACTGCCTCAGGCGGCTCGCAAAATCCTCTTGAAGCCGGTCGCGCAATCGTGACAATTCGCGCAGCTCCTCCGTTGCGACGTCAGGCAGTTGCGCTGCAGGCGGCCGCTTCTGGGCAGCAAACCGCGCGATCCCCAACGCATCGATCGCGTCGGTCTTGGTGCGCTGCAATTCCTCCTCGGCAAAGCGCCGCGTGCGCAACGGATTCAGCACGGCGACGGCGTAACCCTTTGCTGACAAAGCGACGAATAGATTACGCCAGTAGTGTCCTGTGGCTTCCAACGCCAGCAGACACCCCTCAGGTGGGCCGAGCAGCTCGAACAAGCGCGCATAGCCTGAGGAATCCTCGCCGAACGGGCTGGACCGGCATAGCACCTGACTCTCCTCATCCACCACCGCCACCATGTGACGCTCGGCTCCGACGTCGATTCCTGCAAACCTCATCACCCTACCTCCTTCCGCGACTTGGTTCCTCGAGCCTCGGAGCCGGAACTCACGCTCTTGCTTGTCCATTCGAGGACGCTTGCGCCTCTGGATACCGTTCGAACACTGAGCCCCGGACGAGGGCGCCAATCTAGCGCACAAGGATTTACCTTCAGCACGGCCGGCGGCGACACCTCTCCGGGAACCTTCCGCATCTTAGCCGATCTCATTCATTGGTTGGCTCGCCGCGACGGCGTCCTTGGCCAGAGAAAAGAGTCCTGGCCTGCCTCCGCAGATCGTCGCGGCTTCGCATCTCGGATTCTTAACCCCGCCCCACGCCCCACCACATTTTTTCCTCGGCCTCCAGATCGGGTGAGAGGCCGAGGAAAAAAATGTTCAGTTCCTCTTTCACTATGAGCAAGCAGGAGCATTGGCAGTGGACACCATACAAGCACGCCGTGCCAGCCCGTTCCGGCCGCTGCGCTCTGTCACGTCCTGCCGCCCGCTGCGCTCGC
>JAFAHS010000318.1 GCA_019237115.1 Deltaproteobacteria bacterium | reverse complement strand
GAGCGAGGCGCGTCATCCTTGCAGGGCAAAAACGGGAGTGCGGCAACAGCGGGTAATGCTGCGACTCAAAATGTATGAGATCGTGGTCAGGGGCCAAGGGCCAAGGGCCAAGGACATCGTTCGCGAATAGACGCTCTGCTGACCTAGCAAAAGCTATTGCAGCGTCGGTCTCACAGGCCAATCGTAGCGGTGCGCGGAAGATGTTTAACGGCCGCCACCAAACCATAATGCAATTTTGTGTCTGGCTTCGCCAGATATGATTCGAACCCACGGGCGGCCTTCTGCGCAAGATGACCGTCTACGGCTAAACGGCCATAGAGCGCGTTATGTAATATCCTTATTTAAAGCACCTTATAAATCGACCGTTCGAATATCACGCAATTTTCACGCGCTTTTTACAAAAGACCTTAGAGAATTCCGATACTTGCGATTGATGCGCGCCTCTGTCTTCCGTAAGCGTCTTACTAACTACACCGGGGACGATGGCGTTGGCGTCGCGAATGGGTTTCGGCTAGCCCAAGCGGCCGGCGTCAGCTCTGCGGTTTGGCTAACAGGGCGGTCAGCCAGATGCGAGGCTGAAGCGGAGCCTTTACTTTCGTGCGCTCCCCGAATGTGAGCGACTCAACCTCTCGTCCAGCCAATTTTTTAAGCGTGCCCAACTCACCGGGACGAATACCAACCGGCCAACTAGTAGCAGAAGCTCATCCCCCGCCCACGACCCCTACAGCCGCACAGGCGCCCGAGCCTGCCTCTCCAGTCGTTCCAACAGAGCCGGACGCTGCGGTCGTTGTCGCGCAGTCGCGAGCGAAAGAGACTCCGCCCGGCTCCACTCAAAAGAAGGAGGAATCCCGGCAAGAGGAGCCTTAGGCCGCTGCGACGGCGACGACCAACCTCAACTCCGCCAAGGCGGAAGCCAAACTGGTCAAAGCCCTCGATTACCTTGTCGCGATTAACGACAATTCCGATAACCCCGCCCAGAAATGGTTCATCAACGAATCCATCCTCGGCTCCCTTACCGGCTGTTTCAGGCCGGCGATAAAGAAATTCTTTGAAACCCACCACTCCTTTATCAACCAGGCAAACAACACCCACGGACTCGGACCCGGCCACAACCGTGGCAAGGCGAGGATTAACCCCGCCAACTCGATATTCTTGTACTCGGCGATTTCCTCATGGAAACCTTTCTTGCGCAACTGCGCCGTTTCGAATCATGCGATTTGACTCCGGGAAAACGACGCCGATCTCAATTAACAGATTCGCATACAGTCGCTGCTGGTCAGTAGCAATCGTCAATACGAAATTGTGATCTTTTGCAGCATCAAAGAACGCGAGCCGCTCTTGCTTCTTCAACGTCGCGCTCGATCCGCTTGCCTGGAGGATCCGCTGGAAATCCGACCAGACCGAAGCCTCCTTTTCGAGGGCGTACGGCGCGGAGGTAACCGGCTCCATAACCGTCGCCTCCTCGATTGGCACTGCGCTAACGATCGCTTCAAGCACTTGGGCGGTGTTAACCAACACGGGGGACAAATTAAGCAAATCCAGACGAGCATTCGGTCCGAGTCGCGTCGCGAATGGGTAGTTGCCGTCCGCGATCAGGAACTTTGAGCTGTGGCTCGCGCGAGCCAAAGCCTCCAGAATCTCGGAATGAAGAAGACGTGGCTTTAGCATAACCGGCTACTCATTGATGTCATGGAGACGATTTCATTGACGAATATTGGCTAGGCTAGCTGCCCAGCGATTCCTTAAAATCCTGCGCAATTGGTCGAGATAGACCGCAGCGATCAATACCGCTCCCACGACCACCTGCTGCCAGAATGGCGGGACCCCAAGGACAACGAAACCGTCGAGCAACACGACGGGGATGAGAGTGCCGATTAGGGTTCCCATCATCCCTCCCGAGCCACCGAAGAGACTTGTACCTCCGATCACAACCCCAGCAATCACCTGTAGATTGTCGGTCGCATGCCCGCTGAGGGTCGTGGTGGCGAACCTGGCCAGCGAGAGGTAGCCCGCGAAGCCCGAGAGCATCCCAGCAACCGTATAGATCTTGATTAGGTGAGCCGTAACGTCAATGCTAGCGCGTCGACACGCTTCCGGGCTCGATCCGATGGCATAGGTGTACCGACCGAATCGCGTAAATGCCAGCACGAGCGTACCGATGACGAAAACCACGGCCGTGATGATCACAAGAATGGGGATTGCGCCCACGCGGCCGGAACCGACTGTTAGCACAAGGCTCTCAGGCACGTCCGAGATGTCCACTCCGCGGGTAAGCAGGAGAGCGAACCCAAGCGACATTCCCATTGTCGCTCTGCACTTAAATCGTAGACTATGGCCGTTTACTGCACTTAATTCGTGGACTGGAAGCCTATCCCCTGGCTTCAGATCGTGGCTGGAACTGTACTTAAATCGTAGACAGCCCCCGATTCTTACTTTCTCCTCGGAGGTAGTACAGCAGTCTACGATTTAAGTACAACGTTTACTGCATTTAAATCGTGGATTTTCCTAGGGACCGTGTCTACGATTTAAGTGCAGCGCGACACCTGGCCCAAAAACAGGTGAAATGAACCGGCAAGGAGCAACAACGATGAAACCAAAGGAACTCAACCGCCGCACGCTTGAACGCCGCGCCGTCGAGGCGGCCATCTGGGGCATGCCCATCGTCAGTTTGGACTCCATGCGGCAGGCGTTCTTCCGCGACGCGGGCGCGCAATATGGCGACATCGTCTATCTCTCCGAGCCGGCGGATTGGAAGTTCCTCGTCACGACGCCGAACAATTCGACCCGCTACGTGTATCTGAACTTCAACACGACGGGAGGCCCGGTCGTGGCGGAGATCTCCGCCGCATCCGGCGCGGACTTGTTCGGCACGTTCCTCGACGCCTGGCAAGTGCCGCTGACCGACATTGGCCGGACGGGGGAAGATCGGGGCAAGGGCGGCAAATACCTGCTGCTGCCGCCCGACTTCAAAGGCGACATGCCCGCCGGCTACATTCCCGTGCGCTCGCAGACCTACAACGGCTACGCGATATTCCGTGCCATTTCGAAGAGTTCCTCCGCCGAGGACGTGGCCGCCGCCATCGCGCTGATCAAACAGATGCGGCTTTATCCGTTGGCGCAGGCGGCCAATCCCCCGCAGTCGCGCCTCATTGACATGCGCGGCAAAGTCTTCGACGGCATCGTGCGGTTCGACGAGGGCTTCTATGCGAGCCTCGCGAAGATGGTGAACGAAGAACCCGTGCAGCCGCGTGACCTCCAGATGATGGGCGTGCTGCGCACGCTTGGAATCGAGAAAGGCAAAGAGTTCAAGCCAGACGCGACAACTCAAGCGGCGCTCAAGCAAGCGATTCGCGAATCACACGCCTGGTTCATAGCACGTCTCACCCATTACGGTGAACGGTATTGGCCGGACCGTGACTGGGAAGTCCCAGTCCCGCCCATCGGCGGCCAGTCGGGATTCACGTGGGAGGCCGCCAACTACTTCGACGTGGATTCGCGTGGTATCGGGTTCTTCAGCTTCTGCGCTCCGCCCAAGAAACTGGGGGCGGCGACCTTCTACCTGAGCACGTTCAAGGACACGGACGGCCAATTGCTGAGCGGCGACAAGACTTACCGGCTGCGTGTCCCGCCGAATCCCCCCGTGAACCAGTTCTGGGCCGTGACGGTTTACAGTCTCGATGAGGCCGCCTTTATCCGCGAAGCGTCGCGCAACTCAATTGATTCTTACGACCAGAAGGTGCGCAAGAACGCGGACGGCTCGGTGGACGTTAACTTCGGTCCGACACCGCCCGCCGGCCAGGAGTCCAACTGGATTTCCACCGCGCCGGGCAAAGGCTGGTTTCCGTTCTTCCGCTTTTACGGCCCGGAGAAGCCGCTGTTTGAGAAGACGTGGAAACTGCCGGACATCGAGAAGGTGAAGTAAGCACGGAAGAAACAACAATCATGAAAAACGCCAAGGAAACCGTCAATACCCGCATCGGGAAGCTCTCCTTCACGCACGACTTCGAGAACGGCTATCCGACTGAGGAGAGACAGCAGAAGCTATTCAATGAAATGGACTTCCAGCGGGCGACCCAGGCTTATCTGTGGGGCCTGCCGATCGTCGCATTAGCGCAGTGGCAGCACGAGCATGAAAACGTCTTCGGTGCGAAGAGCGGAGACATTGTTCTCTACCGCGACTACGCAGACAAAGCCGGGATCCTTACTGCTAATGCGACCACGCCCTACGCGGGGAGCTTCATCAATTTGGAGAAGACCGGGCCGATCGTGATCGACATGCCTGAGGCGGATGTGCGCGGCGCGACGCATTCCATGTGGCAGATCGCGACTGCGGCAATGACGGAGTCGGGCCGCTATATCTTCTACCCTCCTGGAACGGAGGCGCCGAAAGTCGAGAACGCGCGTGTTTTCGAAAGCCCGACAAACAGCATCTTCTTCGCCATCCGGCTGCTGTCGACCGATGAGGCGCAGCGCGACAAGGATCTTGCGGCGATCAAGATTTATCTGCTCTCGGAGATCGATTCGGCTCCGGAAACGAAGGTGATCGACGTTGCTGGGCGCCCCTGGCAGGGCTGGCAGCCGCGCGGTATCGGCTATTTCGAGAGGCTTGCCGACATTCTCGGTCGCGAACCGGTCGCGGAGCGCGATCGATTCTTCATAAATGCTGAAGCCGCTAGGGATCGAGAAGGGCAAGCCCTTCGCACCCGACGACCGCCAAAAGCGCATCCTCGAAGATGCGGCGCTCGTCGGCGAGGCGATGGCCAAGGCAAACGACTTCGTGAAGCTGCCCCGCATGCTGCAGGCGGAATATGTCAAGGGTTCGCAATGGGAGATCGCTACAGTCTCGCCGCCCGACCAGCGACGCGAGACCTATGATGAGCTCGACGGCCGCGCCGCCTGGTTCTACGAGGCCGTCACCAATGATCCGGCCCTGATGTCCACAACGCCGGGCAAAGACCAGATCTATCTTGGCGCCTACAAGGACGCCGACGGTGCGTGGCTCGATGGTGCGCAAAACTATATTCTGCGTGTGCCGGCGAATGCACCAGCGGCTACCTTCTGGTCTGTGACCATCTACGACGTCTCGACTCGCGCCCTGATCGCCAACAAGCAGCAGATTGCCGACAAGTCGTCACGCATGGACCTCATCAAGAATGTCGACGGCTCAGTCGACATCTATTTCGGTACGGAGGCGCCCAAGGGCATGGAGGCCAATTGGATCCCGACGGTACGAGGCAAGGCTTGGTTCGCGTATTTTCGTTTCTATTCGCCCACCAAACCCTATTTCGACCGCAGTTGGGTTCTGCCGAATATTGAGAAGGCAAGACGCTGATTGATGTGCAGGACTTCAAACTGGTCGGTTGATCAGACCTGCCTCAGTGACCACGGCAAGCCGTTTGCACCGGATGATCGCCAGAAGAAGGCCCTCACTGAGGCGGCCGTTCTTGGAGACCTGCTTGGCCGTTTGACGGCCTACTCCAAGCGCGTTGCAGGCAGCGAGGCGTGGGAGGGCAAGCACTGCGAATATGCTAACATTGTCGAGCTCGACCAGACTTTAGCTAAGGTCTTAACGTTCCATTCCCATCTCGCGAACTGTGGCGATGAAGTCATGAAGGATGGACCTGTTGCCGGTGTCGGAACGAATGGGAAAAGTGTTCTTTGCTCCGAATCGCCATCTTTCGACCACCATACTTGCGTAGCATTTCCGCGGCGAGTCTGGCCTCGTCCAGAGTGGTGACTCCGAATCCAGGAATACTCCAGAACACAGCAGCCCCAAACTCCTGAACGGCAGCTTGCGCTAAGTTGATTGTTTCTTTGAATCAATTCAGCTGCAAAAGTCGGCAATAGTCGATCGTGATTTCTATCCGAAATAACCTCTACATCCTCGTCGAGACCAGACGCACTGCATCCCGAGAATCCGCTACCGAGCTTAATGTTTGTAGCCCGCCT
>JAFAHS010000217.1 GCA_019237115.1 Deltaproteobacteria bacterium | reverse complement strand
TGGCGTGCTCAAGAGCTGGGCCGTCCCAAAAGGTTTGCCGGATAAACCCGGTGTCAAACGTCTGGCGGTACAGGTAGAGGATCATGAGTTGGACTTCGGCCAGTTCGAGGGGACAATCCCACAAGGCGAATATGGAGCAGGAAGCGTTACAATTTGCTACCGCGGTACGTACGAAGTGGAGACGTGGACGGATGCTAAGATTGCCTTCACCTTACACGGCTCCCGCGTGTCCGGTCCTTTTGACCTTGTCAGATTCAAGCACGCCGGACCGCGAGACTGGCTTTTAATCAAACGCAGCTGGGCCTGACCGCTCACCCAAATATTCGTGTAGGGTTATCCGAACCCTGGACGCCCATAAAAGCGGACTTAGAGCTTGTCAAACGAGCAATAGACATGCTGCGCAGTTCGCTATCTTCACGGGCGACGCTCTCCAAAGAGGCCGAAATGGAAGACTGATGATTGGCCTTTCCGGCTCGAAGTGCTTGAATACACCTACGAATCGACGAGAATCGCCGACCTCATCTCTTTATCGTCCGTTATAGAGATGCCCCAAGATTTCGAATCGCCATTTCTAGAAATACGCAGCAGTGAATGGATCGCTGCCAATGATCTGGCATTCGCTATTTTTGACAAGTTTCCAATTTCCAAAGGCCACGCACTCGTGCGCGTCTGATTGCGACATGGTTCGACGCATCGGACGCGGAACAAGCAGCCATGATCTCGTTGGTGCGCGAGGCACGACGATTCCTTGATCAACGGCTGCACCCAAGGCCCGATGGCTACAAGGTCGGATTTAATTCTGGAATTGCCGCTGGCCAGACCATTCCCCATGTGCACATACATGTGATCCCCCGCTATCGCGGCGACGTCACATACCCGGCTGGGGGGATCCGCCACGTGATTCCCGGCAAAGGCAACTACCTTCGTGCGGACACCGCCGCAACGGAACGCACCAAAGTTGCGATATCAACGGGACACCCTAGCAGTCCACTTTGGGGTCAAATCTCTCACCGTTTGCCCGGTGCGCGGGAAATCGATATCTGGCTTCGTTCGTTCAGCTCTCGGGACTGGACACTATCCAAGAAGCCATATTTGCAGCTCTCACGGAGGGAGCCGTCGCGCGAGTGCTCGTTGGTGACTACCTGTACATCTCTGACCCGGCAGCGCTTCGCCGTCTTCACGGCTGGATGGAGGTCGCAAGGGAAGAAATTTGGACCATCGAGATTCGAGGCACGGTTGGTCGAGATCCAAAGCTTGCCGTACCAGCCGGAGTCATTCCATCCGAAGGCCTGGCGAATTTTGGATGAGTCGGGTGGCATGCTCGTGATAGGAAGCAGCAATCTTTCCAGGCCCGCACTAAAAACAGGTGTCGAATGGAATGTAGTTTTCTCCCCGGCCGAGGATTTACTTGAACAAAATCTGGTGTCAGCGTTCATGAATCTCTGGGAGCTTGCAGCCACCTTAACCTCAGAGGTGAGTGAGCGGTACGAAACCGCGGCGAGAAAAGCACGTGAACTTAGGGTCGAACCGGAATCCCAGGACACCATCGAGCCGATGCCGGACCCTCGCCCGTGGCAGGAAAAGGCGATGGAGCGCCTGGGTCAGATCCGGTTGCAGGGTTATCGCCGCGCTCTTGCGGCAGTTGCGACGGGACTGGGCAAGACGTGGCTGGCTGGATTCGATATTCGCGCTCATGGCGAGACACTGAAGCGGCGTTCCCGCGTTCTGCTAGTTGCGCATCGCGCGGAGATCCTGGTGGAAGGTGAGCGCACTCTCCGCCGAGCGCTTAACGATAAATGGCCCGATACGGCGCTTACGTGGTACCTCGGCTCCGATAGCGACCTTCGCGGCGACTTGGTCATTGCGTCGGTTCAAAAACTTTGTCGGCCCGAGGGATTGGAAGAACTAAGTAAGCACTGCTTTGATTACGCAGTTATCGACGAGGTGCACCATGCGCAGGCTCCGAGTTATCGAAAGGTGCTTGCCAGGCTGAACGCCTCTTTCGTGCTGGGGCTGACCGCCACCCCGGAGCGAACTGATGGTGTCGACGTAGTTGCATTATTCGATGGTATACTCGCATGCCAGGCAACAATAGGTGACGGGATCAACGAAGGCTCCCTCGTGCCATTCCACTATGTCGGCCTCAAGGATGACGTGGACTTTCAGCAGATCCCTTGGCGTAGTGGCCGCTTCGACATTGCTGTCCTCGAACAGCGAGTTGAGAACAGCGCTCGGATGGCGAAACTCTGGACGGCGTGGAGAATGCATTTCGGAAGGCGGACAATTGTCTTCTGTTGCTCGCAGCGCCACGCGCTGTTCACGCGAAATTGGCTACGGGATCGGGGTGTCAAAGCTGCAGCAGTATTCGCGGGCACAGGAAGTGATCCGCGCGGCGAATCCCTTCGCGCACTGGTAAGCGGCAAACTCGACGCTATATGCGCCGTTGAGTTGTTCAACGAAGGCGTGGATTTGCCAGACGTTGACCGGGTCGTCATGCTGCGCCCAACAGAATCCAAAATTGTCTTTCTGCAACAACTCGGTCGTGGTCTGCGTGCGGCTGAGAACAAGTCCAGGCTGATTATCATCGATTTTATCGGTAACCACCGGCTATTCGCACGTCGGATCATTCATCTCCTCTCATTGCGAGGCGACGAATGCAATGGGGCGGGACTGCACCGCTGGTTGGACGACGGGATTGCAGAGCTTCCGCCGGGCTGCCTTGTCGATGTTACTCTGGAGGCGAAAGAGCTGCTGCGTCAACTCCTGCCGTCCAATCGCGCGGCTGCAGTGGAAGGCTACCGGGCGATGAGGGATGAACTGGGCCGCCCGACCATGCCGGAGCTGTTCAACCGCGGGTTTCTCCCGTCGACAATTCGGGCCCGGCATAATGATTGGTTTACGTTCGTCAAGGCCGAAGGCGACTTGACGAATGAGGAGACGGCGGCGATCCAGGAACTTGGTGCGTGGTTTCGAATGCTCGAACTAACCTCGCTTAATAGGTCTTACAAGATGGTCGTTCTACGGGTGCTGCTCGACATGGACGCCTTCTGGAATGGCATGGAGATCCGCCCGCTGGCGGATGCCTGCGAAGCTACCTTCTCGAGCATCCGCAGTTGCAGGCTGCCCTACAACCGATGAAGGAGATCCCATCGGCGCGCTTCCTCAGACGAGTGGGCCGCATGGTGGCTTCGCTGGCCATTGGACCGTTGGCTCGACGAACAAGAGGGGCGGAAGTGGTTCCGTCGCGAAGGCGTGCGTTTTGTCTTCGCGATCCCGTGCCCGCTAGGAGATGCGGACGGTCTTTGAAACAATGACCGGGGAAGTTGTGGACTACCGGCTTTCTCAGTACGCCCAAATGAGAACTCGCCCGGCCGGTGCCGAAGGGCTCGAATGTACGGCAAAAGTGAGTCATGCCGGAGGTCGTCCGATACTTTTCCTGCCCGACAAGGACAAATGTCCAGGGCGCCCTATCGGACCCATCGATGTAAGTTTCCCTGATGGTTCCAGTTGGGAGTTTCGATTTGTAAAAGTGGCCTGTAACGTGGCCCACCCAAAGGGAACAACCGATAATCGTCTTGGCGAGCCGCTCCAAAGCTGGTTCGGCCAGGACGCCGGCATTCCAGGTACCGGTTTCTCCGTACGATTCCACAATTCCAGCGAGGGCTGGCGTGTCCACCCAGTGCAGCACATCCTGCCTGCACAACCCGCTGCTTTAAGTCGAGAAAGACCGTCGCCCGAGGTGTCACTGGTTGGATTGCCGCCTGCAGAAGAACGCTTTGTTCGGTATGTCCCGGTTTACGAACTTGAAGCGGCAGCGGGTCTTTGGGGACCGGACCATACACCGTCCGAAACGGGATGGATGCCTATCAGCGGTCACCGTTTGAAGCCGGGCATGTTCGTCGCTCGCGCGGTAGGACACTCCATGGAACCTAAGATTCCATCAGGAGCGTGGTGCCTCTTCCGGGAATGCCCGGCAGGTTCACGCGAAGGACGCATCGTCTTGGTGCAGTTCGATT
>JAFAHS010000148.1 GCA_019237115.1 Deltaproteobacteria bacterium | reverse complement strand
AGTTTTCAGCCTGAACACTTTATCGCCTGGGCCTCTCAGCGAGCCTGGCAAACCCGACCGAAAACTTCGGCCTGACTACGTGCTCCACACATCCGGCCGCCCCCAAGGGCCGCCAAAAAGGTTAGGCATGGAGGCGACGGGACCGTGCATGTCCTAATGGGAACCAAAATCGGACACGCAAAACAAAACAATGGAAGGTTTATGGGGAGCGTGCCTTCCGGACGGTTCGCGACCTACGGATGGCCCCGCGACGCGACTATCAATGATTGTCCGCGTTCAGAGGTGAGCACTAGCGAGGGCGAAATCTTAACTATCGCGCGGCATCGCACACCACGGTTTCGAGCGACGTCTCAAAATTCAAGCGAGTTTCCGATTCAGAAGCGGTGTTGGTGGCCGATGCGATCCGAACTGCTCCGAGTCTATTGCACAGACGATACCGGCAGCTGAGATGAACGGACCTCCGTCTGGAGCCGAGCCATAACAACCAGAGAAGGTTGGTCAGCCTCTCTCGGCATCACTCGATTCGTCTTTCCCCGCTCCCCTACATTTTGCAACCTGCACTTTTCAGGGTCTTCGAGGCAAAGGCGCCTTCCACTTCGAATTGCCTTTGATTTCGCTCGAAGCATTTCGGGGCACACCCTTTGCGTACTCTTGGGTTAGCGGGCAAAGGCCGCAAACGTCATGTTAGGAAAACCGATCGTCGCATTTTTTGCCGCGATATTTTTCGATGGGATTTATCCGTCGCACTGGTTGACCAGAATGGCAACCGCTGGAGGCCCTTCACCCTATACAACGGGAATGTTTGG
The DNA here is from genome assembly GCA_019237115.1 of Deltaproteobacteria bacterium. GTDB lineage: Bacteria > Desulfobacterota > Binatia > Binatales > Binataceae > JAFAHS01. Next base: position 8,812 of record JAFAHS010000148.1, on the reverse strand, counting down.
GTCAGTGTCCGCGAGTCCCTGGTCACGGGACCTTGTGCTGAGCGTCATCGGTGTGGGCGTCGAACTCGCACTTTTCATTTTGGTTCCGATCTATTTGCGCTCAAGACGGCGCGCGAAGATTCGCTCACGCATACGGATTTTGTACGACAGTCGCCTTGAGCCGACATTCGCACGGCGCGTCGCCCAAGCCCGTACCGCCTTACCATTGCTGCGCCCGACGAAATCGAGTCGCCACCCGGTTCAAAGGATTGTGGCTCCTCAGGAGTAGCCTGGTAAGGTGGTTGGATTTTTAGCGTCGAACTTGGAATGTGACGCCTGTGCCTTGACGTCCTGATCTCGGTGGCTGCGCCCTGCGCGTCAACCCGGCGCGTTGTGAAACGATTAATCACTCCCCGTCCGCGGGGGTCGCGTCGCAGCGGGCAACCAAGGGTCTCTTCAAACCAACGTCCGGCTCAAAAGGCCGGAATTCCTCGCTAGCGCCTTTTCGCAGCGGCTGCCTTGCGCACCAGACCCACAGCCCGGGCTGCATCGGCATCGTTTTCAAAGCCAAGCACAGCGGAATACCTGCGACCGACGACCTGCGCAAGCACAAAGCTCAGGTTGACATTCGCGTCTGCGATAGCCCTGGCGAGAGCGTGGCCCAAGCCCGGCCGGTTGTCGCCTTCGACCAGCAGTGTCGGGATCGCCGACTCTCTCAATCCCACCGCCTGCGCCGCAGCGGCGGCCTTCTTGCCCGTGACCGGATGCACTTCGATCGCTGCCCGGGCCTCCTGGCTGGGCAACCGGTAGCCCATTACGACCTTTAGATCTGTCTTGGACTGCGCGAGCGGCTCCAGAGTGCTGGCAAGTACTCCCGGCCGATTATCCGCTTCGCACCGCCACAACGTGATCCTTTTCACCGCGACGGCCATCGTCTTGTTCTACCTCCCACGCGCCTTGAGAGATGCGTCCTCAAGACCAACGCTTAGGCCGAGGGCACGGGTAAGGCAATCCCGCGCGTTTGAAACCAGGGGGCAGCACGATTCGTCGCGAAACGGAGCGATCGAATAAAAGGAGCGAGAGGACCGACCCCTCTCCTCCGTAGTTTCGTGACCCGAAGGGTCGGGCTTTTTGCGAGGTTCTTTATTGATCGACAGAAGGCGCCATCGGTCATTCCTTGAACTTGGTTCCCACGATTCACTGGTGGTTCTGAAGACCGGGCGATGACCTTCTGTGACCGATATATCTTCTATGACGATGATACCGATGAGCCGAGCGATTCGGATTGCCCTTCAAGCATCGCTTCCTCAAAAGCTGAGGTTCGTGCAACTCTACGGCGCGCATCGGCTTTTGGCCGGTAGAGGGCGGCAAGATCGAACGGCGCCAGAGCAAGCTTCCGTTGGAGACATCACACTATGTCACTCGAACCCTTTTCGTCTTCAGTCATGCGCTTCAACTTTCAAGTGGCCATAGCAGCATTTGTGATTTGTGTTGCAGCGACAGGCGCAAGCGCACAGGCCAGCCGGCCATATACATATCCGTCCAAGGGGCAGACCCAGGAGCAACAAGGCAGAGATAAATACGAGTGTAATCAGTGGGCCGTAAGCCAAAGCGGATTTGATCCCAGCGATCCCTCGCCGACTTCCACGAGCTCGCAACAAGCGCAGGGCCAAGCGGGCGGTGGAGCGGCGCGTGGCGCGGCGGTTGGTGCGATTGGCGGCGCCATGGAAGGCGACCCGGGGGCTCGGGCCGCGTCCGGAGCTGCAAGGGGCGGATTGTTTGGCGCAATCCGCCGCCGCCGCAAACGGAATGAAGCTGAGAAAGAGCAGGAGCGAGCCCAAACAGAGAGCGCGAGCGGTCTGGAGTCATACAATCGGGCGTTTGCCGCTTGCATGCAGGGGCGCGGCTACGCAGTCAATTGAAGTTCATGCGCTGCGCTAAAATTCATCGTAGTCTTTGAACGGTGTAGATGACAACGGAATCCTGAAGGTAAGTCCCCATTCATCAGATTTGGTTCAGCATTCAAGTGGGCACGTTCAGACTTTCTTGGAGCTTCACAACTGAAACCGCCAGCGCCATCGGCTACTGACGCTGACCGACTCCAAACCCGGTCGGACGAGTATGAGCACGGATGGTTGGCCGGGCTGGCGGGCTGGATCTTCGGTCGACCGCGACAAGTGCCAGTGCCGGCGGACCTGGCAAACCAGGTCACGGTGCTCGGCATCAAAAATGCGCGCTTCTGGGCAGACTCGGAGGGCGGTGCGCTGGCACATGAGGCCGAGCTGGCGCTAGAGCGCGAAAAAGCTGCCGCGAAAAAGACGCGGGATGGGCATCTGCCCCCGGCTCATTTCCTGGCGGTTTCAGGCGGCAGCGACGATGGCTCCTTTGGCGCCGGGCTTATATGTGGATGGTTTGACACCGGCACAATGCCGACCTTCAAGCTGGTAACCGGGGTCAGTACCGGGGCGATGATCGCGCCATTCGCTTTTTTGGGTCGTTCGTACATGGCCGGCCTCCGTGCGGTCTACACCACGATCGGGCCCGGCAACGTGTTGAAGAAGCTTGGCATCCACAACGCGGTCTTCGGCGAGGCGCTGGCCGACACGTCGCCGCTCTTCGGGCTCATCAGGCATTATGTCAATGAGCAGATGCTCGCTGACATTGCCTCCGAATACGACCGGGGGCGGCTGCTGCTGATTGGCACGGCGAGTCTCGATGCCCAACGGCCGGTCATATGGAATATCGGTGCAATCGCTGTCAGCGGACGGCCCGGCGCACTCGAGCTGATCCGCAGGGTGATACTTGCCTCGGCTTCGATCCCGGGCGCCTTCCCGCCGGTGATGATCGACGTCGAGGCGAAGGGTCACCATTACCAGGAAATGAACGTCGATGGCGGGGTGGTGGCGCAGACTTTTCTCTACCCAGCGGACCTCGGTCTGAGTGTCGACTTTGCATCCACTGAACTCGCCCGCGAGCGCCACGCCTATATCATTCGCAACAGCCGGCTCGACCCCGAGTGGGCGTCAGTGAACAGGAGGTTCCTGACCATCAGCGGCCGGGCGATCGCAACCATGATTCACTACATCGGGTACAGCGACATCCTGCGGATTTATGCAAGGCAAAGCGCGACGGTGTCGACTACAACCTGGCGTATATCGAGCCCGACTTTCCGCATGTGAAGCACGAAAAGTTTGACCCCTCCTATATGAAGGCGCTGTTCGACTGGGCTTATGCGAAGGGGCGCCGGGGATTTCCCTGGCGCAAGGCACCGCCGATCCTGGACATTGCCAGGCCACCAGGACAGGCGATTTGACGATAACCAGAGCTCTTCGACTGGCTAGTTGTCGCTCTTCTGCTCGGACTCACCATCTCAAAGCGGCATCGAAAAGCTGCTGCAGAATGAAGACATTCCGTTCAGTGAGGTGAGGCCCTATTTCTTCCGAGGTTGTCCCGCCATACACGCAGAAGAACTCGCCCGGCACGGAGAGAAGAGTCGCAGCGGCTGAAGGGTCCTGGCGGACCAAATCTACGCGGTGGTGATGCGGCCCCTGTTGGCCCAGAGGTCCTGCGCTCGGCAAGTAATTGAAGTTCCCGCCTTGCGGCGGGCGAATTGAAAGGTTTTCTACTGCGATCTGATGTCTTGGGGAGGATGGACTCACGGTCACGAGGCGTCTCGCCCTTCTGACCAGCGCGACAGATATTTTCCTATAAGACCTTCGATCAGCTACTGGCCTTTTTCAAACGGCAACACCTCAGCTTAGTTCAACAGCGTTACCTGAGGCGCCCCCCAAACCCTGTGAGTCGGCAATGCGCGCTCGGGTCAAGTCCTCCGGCAATACATATACTCTCGCTATGCTGCGATCGAGCAGGTCAAGTTCTCCATGTAGTAACTCACGACGGCGCTCCGGCAAATTTTGCAGAAGTTCTCGGATCATCGAACGCAAGCGTCGTACCACCTGAAGGTTGGTGGTGCCATACATTCGGATCTCGCTGAAAGTGAGATCAACGAAATCATTCCAGTTTGGAGTATGGAAAATGAGCCGGAGCTGCCCTTGGTTGTCCAACATGCCTTCGTCTCTCAGGTCGCGCCTGCCAACACTGCGCAACAGTCTCTGAAGCTGGTCGATAGCGATCACGGCCGTGGTTGGATCGTTGATGGCCGGCGACAAGGCCTTGATCGCTATATCAACTATTACGCGAAACGCAAAAGTCGAGTCCTGCTCGATCGTGCGCTCGCGTCCGAAAGCGACTTGCCCGCGCAGGAAGCGTTCGTCGATTTCTTTCTCGCGGCCGCCTCTCAACCGGAACAGCGGATCGCCGGTTGCGACGAAATCACCAACCCGCGGAATCATCTCGACTACCGCATCTGCCTTTGCAGCGCTCGAGATTAGCGCATTCACATTTACTGCGATTATGATCGCAGATCGGTCCTCATGAAAAACGATTCGAGTCGCATCAGTCAAATTCTTCAAATCTCGAGGTGGGGCGGGGGAAGTCGCGATCGGATTTGGATAGACTTCTTCAAGAACCTGGAGCCCCTGCTGGGCAACTCGCCCCACTATGTTGACCGGACGCAGCAGGCGCGCGGCATGATCGATCAAAAACATGAATACTATGACGCTGAGCAGGCCCAATATCCCGGTCACGCTTGTGAGGAATCGAGGAATCGTATCGATCCTCGTTTTCACAGCGATAGCCAGAAGCAGCGCGTAGACGAACAGTGCAACCGATCCACGAATGCCCCTGTCGCGGAGCAGGGTGGTTGCGATAATTCGAGGGCTCAATTGGCCGCTCGCAACCTGAATTGCAACGATCAACGAGCTGAAGGTAAACACAATAAAAGAAATCGACGAGCCGATCACGTAGTCCGCAAGGGCGATCGTTCCGCTTTTGCCAATCACGAACCCCGGAATTCCCCCGAAATCGATGCCGTGGAAATAGGCAACACGAAAGGTAATTTGTTCCAGTACCAGCGCGATGACCGGTGCAGTCCACACGGTCGATCGCAGATAACTTCTAATAGCGTAACGACGGCTCCAGTTCATTTTTCGTCATCCCCATGTTGTACGTATAAGAATTAGCGCTCGACCAGAGAGGTCAGAGCCACCGCAATAAGCGCCAGCAACTTCCCACCTCTGGAGTTCATTTCCGGAATGTGTAGACGCAACTAGAGAAACCTGGAATAGCGGAACGCAGGACGCGCCTCTTCGGCACCGAGCACCGAATCCCTTCCGCTCATGCCTGGGCGTGCGCGAGTTTGCAAGAAAGCAAGCCAGCCAGCTGTTGCGCCGCGGGCACTGCGGACATCCTCGGGACCGGTGGGTCTCGAGGGACTTCGCGACGCAGTGGCAATTTCCTGGGTATGCTCGATTTTCTTAAATCAGGCTCGCCGCCGGACCCTAGCGGCGTCGCATGCGCGACTTGGAGGCCTTGTGCTTGGTGCGCTTGGTTGGCTTGCGCGGTGCGGGCGCGCGCGTCGCCTTGCGCCACAGCTCGCGAGAGGCTTTCCGGGCGCCCTCCGCCATCGCGTTAAGCTTGGCCCAGGTTATGTTCGGGTCGACCACCACGAACCCCGCAAAGGTTGAAAACCCGCAGTCGCTGCCCGCGATTACGTTCTCGCGTCCGACCAGTCCGGCAAGGCGTACGATGCGCTCGGCGATCAAATCGGGATGCTCGATAAAATTGCAGGACGAATCCAGCACGCCTGGGATGAGCGCCTTTCCTCCCAGCTTGACGTCTTCCCACACCCTCCATTCGTGCTCATGCCGAGGATTAGATCCCTCGAACGAGATTGCCGCAACGTTGGCCTTGAGAACCACATCCAGGATGTCCTTCAGGGGCACGTCGCGATGATGGGGACCCTCGTAGTTGCCCCAGCACAAATGAAGCCGCACGGACTCGGCCGGTATGCCGGCCAGCGCGTGATTCAGTGCCTCAACGTGCAGGGCGGCCTTCTTGCGGAACTGAGGCACCGAAAGATCGTTGAACTGGATGTGTCGGCCCATCGCAAGGTCTGGGCAATCCACCTGCAACAAGAACCCCGCGTCATGAATCGCCTGATATTCCGTCTTCATCGCGTCGGCGAGGGCTGCCAGGTACGCTTCGTGGCTCCCGTAGTGATGATCCGCGAGGAACAGGGAGATAACCCCCGGCGAGGCCGCGCTCATGAAGACTTCCTCGGCCTTCACGCCGAGCGCGGCTTCCTTCAGGTTGGCGATGTCGTGGTTCAGATCGCGGGTGTCCTGGTACGAAATCGGACCGGTGCAGGCGGGAGTCTTGAGAATCGATGTTCCGACGGGAAACAGGCGTGCGGCGTACTCAGGAAACTCCTGAAGGTCTCCGATTCGCGGAGCGCCGCCGCTCCCAAGCCCCACGCTCTCGCCCTCAAACCCGCTCATTCGGTCCTTGATGTAGTTGGAGTAACCCGGTTTGCTCATCTCGCCATCGTTGATGACGTCGACGCCGGCCGCAGTCTGCCTGCGAGCGATCGCGGCAACGGCGGAGCGAATGCTGGTATTCAACGCTTCCCGATCGTAGGGTTCGCCGGCTTCCTTCGCCGTCATCAGCGCGAGCAAATCCTGCGGACGGGGCAGACTGCCGGTGTGGGTGGTGAGAATTCGCCTGGTGCTACGCTTCATATCGCTAGGCTCCTCGGTTTTCCAGGTCCGATTTGGTTACGTGCGTCCCAATCTAAATCAGCTCTGCCGAATTAACCACCAGCCATCGTGAGGAGCCGCGGCCTGGCCCTTGGCGCATCGCCCGAGACTTAGGAAATGAGACTCTCGTATGACGATTCCCGATGCTCGCGGTCCACTGGTGTGAATCGACGACCTCTGGGTTCGCCAAGTTGTGTGCCGCAAGTTGCCGCAGGCATTCACACCTTAGCAAGGCCCATTTTCACAATGCGGTCGATGGAGTTCGGTGGGCCGCGCAAATGGCTCGGTGGCGAGCGACGTGGACGCCAAAAACCTTGAAGCTACCTCTGGCCACGAGTTAGACCCTCGAGTTTTTCGGGACTGGTGGCGGCAAGAGTATGTTCCTCTTTATCGATCTGCTCGCGTCGTTTCGGACGGAGCTGCAGACGCTTAGCCGGTCCGGAATCTTGCACCATTTGGCACCGGCCGGAAAACCAGTTGAGAAAAAGCGGCGTTTTATGAGGATAAGCCAAAAAAAAGCGGCTGCGGTGTGTCGTTCCGCAGCCGCCGGAGTTTTAAGCCCGGGATCTTATGTTCGTAGTTTTAAGGGCTCCGGGCTTCTTTCGGCTGCAGGGCACCCCGAGGTACGGAACGGTGCGGACCTTCTTGGTACGCCTGCTGCCATCAGGCAAGGGGCTTAGACAACCGGGAGCGAAACAGCCGTCGCTTGGGAACGCGACCTTATCCGGTTCGCCGCCACAACGTCTCTCTATTTAGGCGTTCACTTGGATGGAACCTGCCTATCGCTTGAGTTGGAACTACCGCGGCTCCCGATTTCACTCGGAAGCCGCGGAACGTCCCGTCAACTAGATTTCGTAGGTCAGGGTGAACTCGAGCTCGTTGGTGCGCTGCTGCGCGCTGTACAGGAACGGATCGGTGTAGCGTCCGCTCTGCCCTATCGCCCAGAACGCGTTCACCCCGAACAGAACGCTGCGCGAATAGCGGTAGGTGTTGGCCGACTCCAGGCTCCCCACCCTATCGTCGAGATCCCAGGCCCACACGTTGGTGGTAACCAACTGTCCGTTGAGTACCCAGTCGACCGCCGATAGGAAGAAGAAATTGCTGTCCCTGCGCACCTTGCCGATATTATTCGCAATGCTGGGCTCCGCATGGGCGGGCAAATAGGGATACCATGTATTGACGTACTGCGCGGTGAAGAAGGTGTGCTGCTTGGACAGCCACGGAATGTAAGTCGGGCGGTCGCCGGCGAAGATGAACCGCGAGTTCTCCGCCCACTCGCCCTTGCTGCCCACGTTAACGCCATAGTTGGGCGTGTACAGGCTGTCATACCGGTAAACGATATCGGTCCACTCCTTGTCGTAATAGGTCCCGGTCAACCCGAAGAACGAATTGCGGCGGTAGCGGGTACTGAGGCTTGCGAACACGGTGCCCCATACCGGAACACCCGGAGCCGGGTTGACTCGGTGGAACGAGCCCTGTCCGGGAATACCATAGAAGAATTGGTTTGATACCAGAGATACTCCGCCTGTCGCCGTGGACGGGAAGCCGCCGGGGAGGGTGGTCAGCGCGGTGTTTGTGCTGACAGGGCAATCCCGCCACTCATAAAGGTAGATGAAGCTCGCCTGAAGTCCGTTACCAACCGGCAGCAGGCTCGATGCGCGCATGCCAAACTCACTGTTTTGGAGCGAGTTGGAAGGGTCGTTATGGGGGCCAATGACGTTGAAGTACCCGAAGCCCCCGCCAACGTTGTCTAACTTTGTCGCACCAGTCTGAAGAAAGCTGCGCTGCTGGATGGGTTGGCCCTGAAAATTAATCCCGTTGTTGTTGAAGGCCGCCGGCACGTTCCCAACTGCGCCTGACTGACCCGGTCCTATCGCCGCCGGGATAGACCACGGGTTGCGCCCGTCGGCCGTAGTCCAGCCAAGGAAGACGGTGTTGCCCTGAAAGTCGCCCGGGATCCAAAAGGCCTCGAGTTCGTTGTTGGCGGTCTTGTACATGTCCGGCAGGATGTAGTTGAACTTCACCATCCGCACGTTCTTGCGCAGGTCTTCAGCGGCTTCGAACGGGATGAACCCGTGGTAGCTCCCGTCGACCGGGTTGGTCACCTCGGTGCCGGACAGCGCATCCGCTTCCGACCAGATGACCTGCTGCTTGCCAACACGCATCGAGAAGTTGTC
>JAFAHS010000382.1 GCA_019237115.1 Deltaproteobacteria bacterium | reverse complement strand
GGGCGCCACGCTCCGCGAGGATTCGCGCGATTTCGGATCCCGCGGTCGCCGCCCCGACGACTGCAATTACGTGCCGCGTGTTTGTGAGAGTCCCGGATTCCGCCATAAGGGAGTATTGATTAGCGTCTCGAGGTTCGGGGTGCAATCCGCTCTAAGTGACGAGTTTATCTTGCGCAGGCCGACGCTGCATGGTTTTCTAGAGCGCTGTGGGAGCGAGCGGTTGGTGCGGTTCCGATACCTCGAAATTGCGATTGCCGGAATTCTTACCCTAACCCTCTGCAGATGCTCTGCCGGATACAAAGCATACACCTCTTCGGGTGGCGGCGCCGAAGCTGCCGTCGGAGAACAACACGAGACCCCCTATGCGGCGAAGGACGCCCTGACGACTACCGAGGATGTGCTGCGCGGAGAAGGGGTGCTGTTCCAGATCCAACCCGATGACAAGCTTGAGACCTTGTGGCGCCCGGCCGACAAGCCGCCCGGGATGTTCGCAAGCGCTGTGGGTGTCAATCCGCAATACCGATACATCATCGAGATTGTACCTACCGGCCAGCGAACCAGCCGAATCGTCGCCAACGTTGAAACCCAGGATATCGCCGACGACGAGATCGCTTCGTACCTGCCGAGCAAGAAACTGAATCTCTTCACCAAGTTCGACCAGCTCGCCACTCAGTTCCCGCCGCCTTCGAGCACTCCTCGCCATGGCGGGGTCAACTTCGCCCTGTTGCCGGGGGAAAATCTCCGCGCACTGGCAAAGCGGGCTACCGGTAGCGAGGCCAACTCGGAGAAAATCGCAAAGGATAACGGGCTTACCTCGTCGAGCGACCTGAGCGGCGTCCAGAGCATATGGGTTAGCGACTCGCTGCTCGAACAGAAAGGTGCGGCTCCCGGTGATCGATAGAGGCCACACGGCGGACACTTGCCGCTCGGATCTCACCGCTGCGGGAAAGGACGCAGGCCTGACTGCCAGTTTACTTCGCTCGGCTAGTCGCGCGTCGACAGTTCGGTGGGATCATACTCGGGGCATAATCCCGACGGGCTCACCGCGGCCACAACGGCCAGAAACTGCTCGAAGGTCATTTGCAGGTTGAGGAAACCACCTTGGCAGAATACCCAGCCGTAGTAGTCGAGAATCTCGTCCGGAATCGAAAGCGGCAGTTTGGGCATCGTGGTGACGGTCGGAAACGGGCGCGGCTCGTCGGGCTGGATGGAATCAAACAGCCGGACGCTCGAGGGATCCTCTTCGTCTACAACGCTGCCTTCCCTCAACGGAATTACTTTACCCCTCATGCTGCGGCTAATAGCCATGGAGCCTCCTGACGAAGACAAAGCCCCCACTTGGTACCCCTAATTTTAGACCATAAGGGCTTCCGGTCAAGCGAAAGCAAGGATGGAAAAACGCGCACAAACGCTACTCAGCGACGACAGAAATACCCTGCCAACAGCATGTATAACTCGATAACACCCCGATTTGATTATGTTTTCTAGCTTTCAGGCCCTCGTGTTGGGAGCCGTGCAAGGACTGACCGAGTTCCTGCCCGTCTCCAGTTCCGCCCACCTGATCCTGGTACCGTGGCTGCTCAATTGGCAGGACCCTGGTTTGGCTTTCGACGTGGCCCTGCACCTGGGAACCCTGGTAGCGCTCTTAATCTATTACTGGCAAACATGGATTAAGTTACTTGGATCCTTGGTGAACAACGACGTAGCCTCTCGGCGCTTGTTAATTCTGCTTATACTAGCTTCCGTCCCGGGAGCGGTTATCGGACTCCTGCTGGAAAAGCAGGCCGAGACCATCTTTCGCTCGCCGCTACTGATCGCAAGCACCATGGCGGTGCTGGGCGTGGTTTTGTGGTTAGTTGACAGGTTGTTTCGCTCCCGGCGCAAGGTGTCCGATCTCACGACGGCCGATGCGCTGCTCATTGGTTTCAGTCAGGCCCTTGCCATCGTTCCCGGGGTTTCCCGATCGGGCGCCACCATAACCATGGCGCGCGCGCTGGGAATCGAGCGCGAGGACGCGGCGAACTTTTCATTTCTGATGGCGACACCAATCATCGCCGGTGCCGGATTGTTGGAGGCGCGCAAGCTGGTTGCTGCGGGCATGCACGCCCCCGTCTTGTGGGGCTTCCTTGCCTCGGCGGTATTCGGAGTGGCGGCAATCGCCGGTTTGATCCGGTTTGTCCGCACCCGAACTTATCAGCCGTTCGCGTGGTACCGGGTCGGCGTCGCACTGCTGGTCTTTGTCGTCGCCTTCGTCTGAGGTGAATTGTACGCCCCAAGCTGCCGTGCCATTGGACCCCTCCGCAGCTGAGACGCGAAGTCGCGCCTTCCGGATCGGAGTGACTCTTGGCCTCAGCAACACCATCATCGGCGCCGGGCAACCTGCCCTCACCCGCTGGGGAGCGACCAACCTGGATCCATTGCTGTTCTGTACGGGAGCGGTAGTAGTGGCCGCGCTGTTCTGCGTGGTTTTCATGTATTCGCGCGGCGAGCTTGGACTGGTGTTTGGCCGAGCCTTCAGGCTTCAGCTCGCCCTGATGTCCGCGACCGGAACGATGGCCACCAGTTTGTTGCTCACCTTTGGCATGACCCGGATTAACGCGATAGCCACCACCATCCTTCTTCAGAGCGAACCGATCTACTCGCTGGTACTCGCTACCATCGTTGTCCGCGAGCGGCCATCGAAGCGGCAGCTCCTGGCAACCGCGACGATCCTGGTCGGCATCGCTTCCGTGTTTGCGACCGGAGGCGCATTCTCACCGGCGTGGGCTGCGCTTATGGTTCTCTTCACACCGCTGCTTTGGCAGACCTCGCATGTTATGGGTCTCAGCATGATGCCGCCTCTCTCGCCGTTGACGGTTACCTCCGGCCGGATGATCTACGCCGCGCTCGGACTGGGCGCGCTGCTGGTTTTCGCTCGACCGGCGACGCTGCCTGAGTTGGCGAACGTTGGCGCACTCACCATCATCGCGGTGACTGGATTCTTCGTCTATTTTCTGAGCGCGCTGACCTGGTACGGAGCAATCAGCCGGCTCTCGCTGGCCTGGACCACTGCCCTGGTCATCCCGGCAATCCCGCTGCTGTCGATTCTGTTCGCGGTGGTCTTTCTTGGTGAACGGGCGACGGCTCGAGAGATTCTTGGCGTGTTGATCGCGATCGCGGGGGTGCTGGCCCTGGTACTGCGGGCCGACGCCCATCGCCAACATCCGGCCGGCGATGCGGTGGAAGCCGTTCATCAGCCGCTCACCTGAGACCGCAAGGGCAGAGTTTGCATTACCAATTGACTCTGCTACCCATGAGGAACTAATTGAGCGGAAGCACCAGGTGAGGCATCCAATCGCCGAGCCTCAAACAATCGAGGAAGTAACCATGCCACGACTCATCAGACACGACCTTAACCATCCGTACGAAATTCCGGAAGGAACCGAGTTGCCGCTCTACATCTGCGGATGCGGGCTGTCGAAGAACAAGCCATACTGCGACGGCAGCCACAAGAAAACCCGCGACGAAGAGGCGGCCGACACCTACATCTACGACGACGCCGGGCGGGCGCGGGTGATCAAGCAGTACTGAGTCAGCGACCAGGCAAGAGGTGGACGCGTCCGCGTTCCACCTCCGACCTCGGTTATGAGCGGCGGGCGCGATGCTCAGTGCGTCTCGACGCCGCCGCAGATGTTAAGTGCCTGGCCCGTCATGTAACCGCCATCGTCGGAAGCAAGAAACGCAACCACGTTGGCGACGTCATCGCCGGTTTCCATTCTGCCCATCGGCACTTGTGCGACGAAGGTCTTGATAACCTCGTCGCGGTTCAGATTGCGCGTCGCGCCAACCATATTGATCAAGCCCTCGAGCAGCTGGGTTTCCACGAACCCCGGACAAACCGCATTGACCGTGATCCCGAACTGGCCCAGCTCCAGTGCCAGGCTCCGGGTGAGTCCAATCACACCGTGTTTGGCCGCGCAGTAGGCAGCCATGCCCGGACCACCCCGTTTGCCTGCGATCGAGGCGGTGTTGATGATTCGACCGCCCCGTGCTCCCGCGATGATCTTCGGCGCGACGTGCTTGGCGCACAGGAAGGCGCCGGTGAGATTCATCGCGACCGTCTTGTTCCAGGAATCGAGCGATTGCGCCACCACCGGCCCACCCCCGACCCCGCCGCCGGCATTGTTGCATAGAATATCTACCCGCCCGAACTCCTTCATGGCCGTGTCGGTCATCCGGGCGACTTCACCCTCGTCGGTGACATCGACCTTGACCGCGACGGCACGGCGTCCCAGGTCCCGGATGGTCGCGGCCACCCGCTCGAGCTCTTCCATCTGGCCAAACTTGGCATCCGGGTACTCGGCTATCGAGCGGCAATAGTCCGCCGCCACGATATGCGCGCCCTCGCGCGCCAGACGCATTGCGATCGCCCTGCCAATTCCCCGGTCGCGTGCACAGCCGGTAACTATCGCCACTTTATCTTGCAGTTTCATTTTCGGACTCCTGAACGGTCTGCCTCCCACGCCGGGTGGCCCGCCCGCCACCCTTATCTCGCGCAGGAATGCTCGCGTCGGTATGTTAGTCGGAGCCCACCGGGTTGCAAATGAGAGACACTGGGGAGATCTCCCGAGCGGACGAGCACGTGATATCGCCGTCCGCTCCGAACGCCTCGTCGTCGGCCCAATCGGCGATTGCGGCGGGCCTTACGCTGGGCGTAATCGCTACGCCGCGGCCCGCGATCCTTATCCTGCTCGCGCTCGGTTCAATCCTGTTCTTGTCCAACCTCGGGGGCTATCCGCTCTACACCAAGGGCGAACCTCGAGAGGCCGTCACTGTGTTCAACATGGTGCACGGCGGTGGAATCATCCTCCCGATGCGCGCCGGGGTGGAGATTCCCTCAAAGCCGCTGCTCATGCACTGGATGGCCGCGGCATTTTCGTTCGCTTTGGGCGGGGTGACCGAGTTGAGCGTGCGGCTTCCCTCCGCGCTCCTGGCAATCGCGGGTCTGGTCGTTTGCTACTTATACGTGCGCAGGCTGTTCGACGAGAAAGTCGCCCTGCTCGCCGCGATGTTTCTGGGGACGGCGTTTCAATATCTGCAGGCCGGCACCGGCTCGCGCGTCGACATGACCCTGACGTTTTTCCTGGCGCTCGCGCTGTTCGAGTTTATCGCCATCGCCGAAGGCATCAGTTCGCGGCGCATGCTCCTTTACGTGGCAATCTCATTTGCGATTCTGTCCAAGGGTCCGGTTGGTCTGGTTCTCCCGGCGCTGGCGGCCCTGGCATGGATCCTCATCCAACGCCGTTGGAGCGTGATTCCCAGGTTGAGCCTGTTTAGAGGCGCCATCGTCGTCGCAGTGTTGGGGGGAGGATGGTATTTCGCGGCGGCTTACGTTGGAGGAATGGATTTCGTGCGTAAGCAGCTATGGTCGGAAAACCTGGAGCGCTTCATCGGTGGTGCGGGATTCCATGAAGGTCATGTTCACCCGTTCTATTACCTGGAATTGGCCTTGCTCGGAGGATTTCTGCCCTGGACTGTGTTGCTGCCAACCTCCCTGGTACGGGGCTTCGATCGCTGGCCGAGAGTCGGGCCGCGAATCGCCTACCTCCTGGTCTGGACCGGAGTGGTCCTGCTTTTCTACAGCTTTGCTCAAAGCAAACGCGGCGTTTATCTTCTGGCTCTCTATCCTGCGTTGGCTACGCTGTTGGCGGTCAGCGTCGCCGGTGCGATCGCGGAGCCTTCCAAACCAGTGCGTCGGTTCGTCGCGATCGTCGGAAGCCTGACCGGAATCACGATGCTGTTCACCGGCATTGCTGCATTGGTCGGACTGGCCGTGACAATCGTTTCACCCATCACGATGCGTGACTTTCTGGCGTTCTGGGGAATCACGGCACACGGGTTCGTACCTGCGCTCAGCGCCGAAATCGCGGCGCGCTGGGCGCTGGCTGCTTCAGCACCAATCGCCCTTGAAGTCCTGGGCGTCGTGGCTATGCGCGGAGCATTGTCGATGGAGCGGTTGGTGGCGGCGGTGGTCGGTGCCACCGCTTTGGGAGTATTGGCCGCGAACTTCATCGTAGTGCCGGCCATCGCCAACACCCTCTCCTTGCGTGAATTCGCCCTCGAGATGGTGAATACGGTCGGCTCGGATAGCGTCGGCTACCTCGGCGCGCTCGATTACGGCGTGGCATTCTACAGCGCGCGGACCATACCCATCGTACACTTGGGCGACCCGGACTTGCCGGACTACCTCATATGCTGGGAGACGATCTACGAGCGCCTTCCCGAAAAAGACCGGGCACTCTTCACAGTGGCGCTGACCAGCAATCCGACGGCGCTTGATGGCAGTGGTGCGATGCTGTTGCTGCGACGGGCAGGCCATTCCCCGTCGCCGGCAGCGAACTCATTGCAGGTGCGAACAAAAGGAATGAGTCGCGAGGCGACTTCTCACGAGGCGCGGGAACGGCGCAGCGCCGAGACCGCGGTGACCAGCCTGGGCAGCACTTCCGCCGAGCCGCCGCCAAGGCTGATGTCGCAGATCGAAGTAATCTCGGAGTCGTAGAGGTTTACCTCGACCATCACCCCACCACGCTGCTTGACCTCCAGCGCAAAACCCGCCGCGGGATAAACCGTGGCCGAAGTTCCGGCCACGATGACCAGGTCGGCTTTTCCGGCATGCGCAGCGCACTGGTTTAGCACATCAACGGGAATCGGTTCGCCGAAGGACACCGTGTCGGACTTCAGAATGCCGTCGCACTCCGGACAGCGAGGCGGCAGCACGCTCAGGTCGATCTGTTCGCGCCGGAAACGCAGCCCGCACTCCAGGCATCGAATCAGCTTCCAATTTCCGTGAATCTCGGCGAGTGACTTCTGTCCCGCCTGCCGATGAAGGTCGTCGACATTCTGCGTAATCACGAAGCGCAGGAGCCCCAGCGCTTCGAGCTCGGCCAGCGCCATGTGCCCCGGGTTCGGCCGGGCCTCGGTGAGCGGTTTGTAGAACTCGTCGTTTCGGCTGCTCAAACGTTCTTCCCAGGCCTTCTTGGGGTCGGCCATGAAACGCTGGAACTGATTCATGGGCGGCTCGCCGTACTTGGTCCACAGGCCGCCTGGACCGCGAAACGGCGGTATACCGCTTTCGACCGACATGCCAGCTCCGGTCAGCGCGATCGGGTAGCTGGAATCGAGAATAACCTCTGCGGCACGCTGAACTTGGGCAGCGGTTGCCTTTCTCGGCTGTTCGTTCGCCACGGCGCCAGCGTAGCACATGCGCCAAAAATCGCCGCAACCTAATTGACGATGTGGGAGGGGCGCGCTAGGAGCATGACATGGCTTGCGTCGCCCGCGTCGTCGCGATCGAATCCCCCGAGCGAATGGCCGACGCGCACGCCATCCGGCGGCGCGTCTTCATCGAGGAGCAGCATGTTCCGGAGGAGCTTGAGTTGGACGAGGACGATCAACACGCACTTCACGCCCTCGCTCTAATGGACGGCCGCGCGGTCGGGTGCGGGCGGTTTGTCGCCCACGGCGGAGTCGAAGTGAAAATCGGGAGAATGGCGGTACTCGCGGAGCTGCGCGGCACTGGCATCGGCCAGGCCATCCTCGAATTTCTCATGAACGAGGCACGGCGGCGGGGCTTTTCGCGAGCAGTGCTGCATGCGCAGCTGGCAGCGGAAGGGTTCTACCTCAAGCAGGGTTTTCTGCCGGTGGGGCCCGTGTTTGAAGAAGCCGGCATTCCGCATCGCAAAATGGAGCGGCCTCTCCAGGCGATCTAGGGGAGGCTTGCGACGAATTCCCGGATGGCTTTGGCGACCGCGGCCGGTTTCTCCAGCAACACGTGATGGTGCGCGGCGGGTATCGTAACCAGTCGCATCCGGGGATTGGCGGCGCACGCTGCTGCGGCGGCTTCGGCGGTCATGATTCGACTCAGTTCCGCGCGCAGCAACAAAGTCGGGATGCGAATCTTTTTGACCGCCTCCATGGGGTTAATGCCGTCGCCGCCGAAGAAACTTTCCCTATCGAACTTCATGGTCCAGCGGCCGTCGTCGGTGGCGACCACGCTTTTCTCGGCAATCGCGTGCAGGGTTGCGGCGGGTATGTGCCCTTCCCTCGGCATAAGCCGAAAACGCGCCCTGGCCGTGTCCAGGTCCGGGTAGGTCACCAGGGGCAGAGACTTAAGACGGCGCAGGAACCAGTCCCGCCTGCGACTCGAGCTCAGCGCGGCATCGATAACGACCGCCGCGCGCGCCAGGTTTCCACGATGCGCCGCGAAGGCGAGCGTACTTAGACCACCCATGCTGTGCCCGACCACTATCGGCCTGTCCTCAGCGCCAATCACGTGGCGCAGGAATCCCACCAGGTCATGGGCGTAGTCTGCCGGCGCGTAAGCGGCAGGCCGAACCCATTCGCTGTCGCCGTGACCGCGCTGGTCGAGGGCGAACAGCCGAAACTCGCGCGGCATCTCGCGCGCGACCGGTTCCCACCACCAGGCGTTGGCGGAATTTCCGTGCAGCAGAACCACGCTGGTTCGACCCGACGGGTTCCACTGCAGGTAATGGAGGCGCGGCTTGAAGTCGGTGAAATGGCTCGAGGCTCGGGTCATGAAAGAGTGGCGGCAAACTTCCTGAGCGCCGCGATGAGCGCCTCGGGATTGTCCAGCATCACGTGATGGAACGAATCATCGATCTGCTCGAGATTTCCCTTCGGCAAGGTCGCGACCATCCGCCGAGCCGCATTGATTTCGAGTACCGGGCTTTTGGTTACTTTCACGATCAGGGCCGGACACGAGATTTGCGACAACTGGTCCCAGACTTGTAGCGGCTCCCGGCTGAGCGTGCGACGATCGAGCTTGTGAGTCCAGCTCCCGTCTTCGAGCCGCCGATAGGTGTGATGAGCGATGTAGTTGAGCGTCTCCTTCTTCGCGAGTGTCTCGCGGGGAAGAACTCTGAAGTTGCGCACCGCCTCTTCGATGGATTCGAAGCGGCGCGGCGGTTTCACGGCGTAGGTGCGAAGGAACTCGACCGCAAATCGGGAATAGTCGGGCGGAGTGTCGATCGCAATCATGGCGCGGAGTTTTTTGCTGTTACGGGAAGCATAGACCAGCACGTTGTGCGCCCCCATCGAATGGCCGATGAGCACTGGGGCGCCCAATCCCCAGTGGTCAATAATCTGCTCGAGGTCCGCAACGTAGTCGAGCGAGCTGTACTGCCATTCCTTGGGCCATTCACTCTCCCCATGGCCGCGCTGATCCAGGGCGAGAACGTGGAAATCCGCAACAAAGGCCGGCGCTATGAAGTCCCACCAATGAGCGTGCGCGGAACCGCCATGAATGAAAAGCATGGGCGGTTTTCCCTCCCCACCATGGTCGAGGCAGTTCAGGACCAGTCCGTTAGCTCGAAAACGACGTTCCTTCATTTTGCCCTGCGCTGGTCCGGCTTCTTCCAAAAACCAGTTCCGAATATCAATGTCCTTGCCGGAGCGCCTTTGCAACCCGCTCCGTTCGTGTCACGATTTGCTAGTCGATGGCGCCGTCCAAGCTTCCCCCCCACTGCAAGTGGAACCGTCCGCGTCGGGCGAGTGCCATTCTGGGCCCATTCCTCCTGGTCCTGATCCTTCCGCTCGGCGTCGCGCGCGCGCAGGACAATGCTGTAAAGGCACGGGCTTTGGTCAACTCCGCCATCCAGATGACCAACAGCGATGAGGCAGTGAAACTCCTGTGGCAGGCCACCGAAATCGACCCGACGCTCGAGGATCCATACGTCTACCTGGGCGTCTATTACAATTCGCGGTCCGATTTCGCGAACATGGTGAAGGTCTACCAGAAGCTCATCAAATACCGGCCCAACGAGGTGAGCGCCTACCTGAACATCGGGGAGGCGTACATGTCTTTCACCCCTCCGCGACTCCAGGAAGCATTGAGTTACTATCAGAAGGCGTATGCCCTCGATCCCAAGAACTCGTGGACCGCTCTCAGGATTGGAGAAATTTTCGTTCAGAACGGCAATCGCGAGCAAGCGACCAAGTACTTAAGAGAGGCCCTTGCCGATACCAAGAACTCCGCGGCCTCGGCCGAAGCCGAGAGGCTGCTGCGCCAGATGGGCACGTTATGAGCCGGCGCCGGGCGGCGCCGGCGGCTGGCCCTCGCGCTTCTCGGGCTGCCACTCTCCGCGCGCCTGGTAGGGCAGAAAATCGCGATCGAACTTCTGCTGCTGCTCGGGAGTGAGAGTCGCACGGATCTGATGCATGGCCTGGAGAAAGGTCTCGCGCCGCTGCCTACGGAAATCCTGCTCATACTGCATTATTCGAAGTCGGGCATCCTTCATGATGTCGCGAATCTGCGAACGCTGGGCGGGAGTGAGGTGCAGCTCGCGATCCATCCTCGCCACGACCGGTTCCCCCGGCACTCGCAATATCCGATAGCGGTAGGCCAGCGTACTGGCGGCGAAACCGACCAGGAGTGCGGCCGCCACCGCAAACACCATCGTCCAGGCGTTGAATCTAACCGGCAAGGTCCTCGCTCGAAGGATACAGGTCGGAGCCCAGAATCTGGGTAGCAACCGGTTCGGTGGTCAGCTCGTCATTCAGGGTGTCAACCGGCGTCGTCACGGAGAAGTAGGCGACGAGCGACGCCGCGACAAGGACCAGTGCAGCGGCGCTCATCGCCAGCCCGCGGCGCGGAACAAATTCGCCGCGTATGACCCCAGCCGGCCGCCGGCCGCGCCAGTCGCGGGCGCTTTGACCTTCGGCGGCAGCGCGCGCAGCCGGTTCGCCGACCGAGTGCAAAACCGGAGCCCCAAGGGCGAAATTGCGGAAGGCGCGATCGCACCTGGCACATCCGGCCAAGTGGCTCACCAGCTCCGCCCGTCGCCCTGCCGGCAACTCCCGGCGCCAGAAAGCGGGAAACTCCTGTCTTGCCTCGAAGCAGTTGATCATTGTCCCTGCCGTCACCACAATCGTTCTCTGTTTGCGGCCGCCCTCATTCGCTCGGCCTGCTTGCGCAGCGCCTGTCGAGCCCGGAACGCGCGAATCTTAACTTTCGCCTCGCTCCATCCCATGATTTCCGCGATTTCCCTGACGTTCAGCTCTTCGCTGTCCTTCAGGATCAAAACCGTCCGGTCTTCCGCACGAAGGCTATTCAGCAGGCGGTGCGCCAGATCGTGAGCCTCGCGCCGCTCCTCGGCCGCGGCAACTATTTCCTCGGGCGTCGCATCGTTAACCAGGTTCATCCATTGAACCTCCGGCGCGGTGAAATCCGCGACCAGGTCTTCCGGACGGCGACGCCTGCGCCTCAGTTCGTCATAGCACAGGTTGGTCACGATCGCGCGGAGCCACCCTCCAAACGGCATCTCGCGGCGGTAGGTGGCCAGCGCGGTGTAGGCCCGGATGAAGCATTCCTGGGCGAGGTCGCGAGCGATTTCGGGGTCCGAGAAAAACCGCTGGCACAGACGTTCCACGCGCGGACGGTGGCGAGCGGCCAACTCCGAGAACGCGGCGGTCTCACCATTGAGGATCTCGGCGATCAGTTCCTCATCGGTTCGAACGGCCAATCTCCAGGCGGTCTTTCTGCTCGAGGCAAGGCCCAGCATGACTCCTTCTGATCATACGAATTCGCCGCGAGCCGGTTACATTTGGGCGGTCTTCGGGGGCATCCGCTGTATCCATTGCGGGCTTTCCCCTACCCGCCTCGCTCCGCGGGTGGCGGAGCAAGTCCGGCCCGCTTGAGGTCCTCGGGGGTATCGAGGTCCAGAGTAACCCCCGGATCTTCCACGTCGACATAGACCACCCGGGCGGGGTCCGCATTTACCACGAAGCGGGCGCCCTCGCTGTCGGGCGCCGCAAGCAACTCGGAAAATACTCCCTTCGCAAACAGAGCCGGATGTCCCCGGTGCCCACGGTGGCGAGCGATCAGGATAAGCGCCCGCGTCACCGCGTATTTCTCGGCCAGCGCGCGAAAGGTTGCGCCCGACACCAGCGGATGATCGGCCAGATGCACCAACACACCATCGACATCGGAAGAGGTTGCGCCAATTGCGCATTTCAGTGAGGAGAGCTGGCCCCGCTGGAAATCGGGGTTGTGCACGATTCTGAGCCGGCGGCCGTGGGGAACTTCGTCCCTGACCGGCTGCTGGTGCGCACCAGTCACCACGACGACGTTGCGCGCAACTTCCAGCATGGAGCGCAAGGTTCGGGTGAGGAAGGTATCGTCTCCGATACGCAAAAGAGGCTTGGGAAATCCCATGCGACGCGACTCGCCGGCCGCCAGCAGAATCCCGTCGATGGTGGGCCGTGTCACGACCGCAGCTTGTTCAGGCCGTTGGTTTGAGACGTCCGAGCTTGACGCCCAGGTTGCCGGTGTCACGCGCGCCGGAGCGCCGCTCGCGCACGATCTCGGCAATAATTGAGACGGCGATTTCCTCTGGAGTTTCCGCAGTGATGTCCATGCCCAGGGGCGCGTGGACCTGGTCGAGCAGATCCTGGGAGACACCGCCCTCGGCGATTCTTTCGAGGGTTGCCTTGACCCGCCGGCGCGACCCGATCATCCCGATAAACGCACCACGCGAGTGTTGCAGGGCGGTGCGCACTACTTCCTCGTCGAAGGAGTGTCCGCGGGTTACGGAGACCAGGTAGCAATGCCGATCCAGCGTCAGAGCTCCGATCGCCGCCGCGAACGGACGGACGATGATTTCGTCGGCATTGGGAAATCGCTCACGATTGGCAAACGACGCCCGATCGTCAATTACGGTCACGTGAAACCCGAGCATCGCGCCGAGCGCGGCCAGGGGCTGCGCGATGTGACCGGCGCCCGCGATGACCAGCCGCTGCGCGCCGGCAACCGGGTCGAGGAACAGCCGCGGTCGCTCGCCATCGACACGGGTTACCGGATTGGCGCCGCCGTTGTCGCTGATCTCGATGAGCGCCGGAATTCCATCTCGAGTTCGTGCCACGAGTTGCGCCAGCGCACGCCGCGGAATCTCCAGGGCGCTTACCAATCGACTCTCCTCGGTTGCAGGATCGACAATCGACCTTGCGCCAACCGAACCCGGATCGGCGCTGTGCACCAGTGTCAGCAGCGCGGCCGGCCGATTGCGCTCGGCGGCGGTCGCGAGCTGTTGCGCGGTCTCCAGGTCAGAGGCAGGCATCCAGATATCGACGAATACGTCCATGATGCCGCCACAAGTCCCAATCTGCTGCTGATCGAAGTCGCCGGTCAGATCGATCTCGGTGAGCCGGGCACCCCGGCCCTCGTCGAGCAGGAGGCGCGCCTTGCGAAAGACCTCGGCCTCGCCGCAGCCGCCGCCGATGGTGCCAAACTGGCCGTCGTCGCGAACGATCATCTTGGCGCCGACCTCGCGGGGCGTCGATCCACGCACATTGATGACCGTCGCGAGGGCGAACTTCTGTCCGCGCTGGAGAGTTCGTTCGGCCTCCGGCCAAATCTGGTCAGGCCCCATCATGGTGCTGTTTCCAAAGTATCAGAAAATGGCGCGCGAATTACATGCCGAGGCGCGCGAGTATCGCGTTCGCCCTCGTCAGACTCTCCTCCGCACGGTCGTACGAACCGGCGGCGATCTCCTGCTCAGCCTTGAGGTCGAGTTGCTGGGCCTGATTCAACTGGGTCCGCTGGGCGGCATCAGTCGAACCCTCATCGCGCAGATGGGCCAGTTTGAGCGACACCTGGCGCTCGAGGTTTCGCAGCTCGGCCGGTGGCTGCCTGCCCGCATCAGCGGCCCGCAGCGAGCCGCCGATTGAAGCGCCCAGAATTGCGCCCATCGACAGAATCGCAATATCCCTAAACCTCATCTGGCTCACCCGTCGATGATGTCGGCCAGGACGCTGGCGGGATGGTCTCTTGGATCAACCCGGTCGTATGCGCGGGCGATTTGTCCCCGTTCGTCGATCAGAAAGCTCACCCGATTTGGCCATCGCGTCTTGGGGTCCCGGCAAGCGCCGTATGCGAGTGCGACCGTTCGATCGACGTCGCTGAGCAGCGGAAACCCGAAGGCATTTTTCTTCGCGAACCCGGCATTGGCTTCCATGCCGTCGAAGCTGATGCCGAGGATCTGGATATTGTTTTCATCGTAGTAGTTTTGATGGTCGCGGAACCCGCGGCCCTCGGTGGTTCAGCCCGGGGTGTCTGCTGCGGGGTAAAACCACAGCAGCACCTTACGACCCCGCAAATCGGCCAGCGCGATGGTGCGACCATCGTGCGCCGGCAGCGCAAAATCAGGAGCGCGATCACCCGCTGTGAGCATTTGCACGTCCTCTCCGTTCGACGGTTGACGGCGGTCAGTTCAGCATCGCGCGCAGGCGCGCCAGCATCTGCTGGCTGGTCCGATCGTTGGGTTCGATCTCCACGGCCCGCGCGAATTCCGCGGCCGCCGCCGTGAACATCCCCTTGGCCGCGTACAGGCGGCCCAGGTTCATGTAGGGGAAATGACGCGGTTCGTAGCGTGGCGCCCGCTTGGCGCGTTCAAGCCAGGGGATCGCATCGTCGAGTTCGCCCTTGGCCATCAGGTACGCGCCGATGTCGTTGTAGGGGTTGCCGTAGTCGGGGTCGATCTCGATGGCTTTCCGGCATTCCGCAATCGCGTCGTCGATTCGTCCCATGCCCTCGTAGGCCCATCCGCGAAACGTGTAGGCTTCAGCGGTTGGCCAGGTCTGAATCGACCGGTTGTACAAATCGATCGCGCCCTCGAGATCGTTTTGCAGGTGGCGCTGGTAGCCAGCATTCCAGAGTTCCAGCGCTCGCTTCTTCTGCTCTGCCTCGTCCACCAGTTCACACTCGTAACGTCGCCGCGCGGGCAAATCAATCGCGAGCGGCGCTGCACGCCCACATTTAAGCACGGCCTCGTCACTTTCCGCGAGGTTCGTAGCCGTTTGCTCTCGCGCTTGCACCAATAGCAAGCCATGACGGACGCGCTTTAAGGTTTTCGTGGCAACCGAGTCTCAAAATCATCATACTCCGGTGCAGAGGTAGGCGTGAGTCAATCGCGATGATGGCTGGTGGCGATAACACGAATTGGTGGTTTCGCCGCGTCGCGCCATTGTTGCCGCTCGGCGTGACTCTGCTTGCGGCGGGTTGCGCGCCGCAGAGCAGCGCCTTGTCCACGGCGCGCAGCGAAATGCGGGCGGGCCACTATACCACCGCGCATCGCGAGCTGACCGAGCTGGAAGAGCATCCGGAAAAACTAAGTCCAGACGAACTTCGCGAAGTAAAAGACGATCTCTGCGTCACCGACTTCACCATCGGCCGTCCCACCTATTCGGTTCGAGAGCAGCAGCGGGTATGCACCGAGGCCGCAGCCGAACCGGGTAGCCAAAGCGCTGACGTGCTCGCGCGCATCGATGGCGCAATCGAGCAGGCCGACAATGACCGGGTGACGGCCGCTATCAAAGCGGGCGACCTGGCCGGCGCCGAGACCGCCGTCGAAGATTACGAGTCGTTGCCCGGAGCGAACCAGGTGCAGGTCGCCAGCTGGTCGAACCAGATGTGGAAGCTGGTGGAACAAAAAGACCAACGACCCACTCGATCGCACAAGGCGGCCCTGGGAAGCGCGATTGCCACCCTCAAACGCCAACATGCCGACGCGCGGAAAATGAACGATGCTGCGTTCAAGCGCTGGGTCGTGCAGACGGCAAGCGTGGATGGCAGGCCGATGGTCTCCGATCCGCGGCTGGAGCATGGACGACTGAAACTCGACCTCATCGAAACCGACCTGTCAGCAGCGGCGCTGAATCTCGACAAGTTCGCGCTGATCAACGACGTGGTGGTGGCACGATGCGGGTGCGATGGGCGCACCGACGTCGGAGTTGGCAGCGGGGATTTGCCCGCGTATGTGGTGAGGCTTGACCCAGAGACTCGTGCTTCGGAAGTACTAATCCTGCTAAGCGGCGCGAATCTCGGTCCCGCGCAGGGCGTGTCGCTGCGTTAACGGCTGTGCGAAGTCATTTTGCGCGTGCGAGCTTCCTTCGGCTGGTGCCACTGCTGGCCGAGCGCGATTGGACCTGGTAACGCAATCGATCTTCATTGAACCGGCGCCGTGGTTTGA
>JAFAHS010000155.1 GCA_019237115.1 Deltaproteobacteria bacterium | reverse complement strand
ATGGCTTGCGGTGCGCCCCCCGGGTGGACGTACCCACTCATCCTTCTCGTCGTGACGCTGCTCGCGATTCCCTTAGCCAAAGCGCAGACTTCCGCAGCGAGGATTGCCGTGGTGATGGCGCGCACCGGCCCAGACATCCCCGCCGGGTTAGGGCTTACAACCCCTATTCGATAGTATTTGGTGGAAATCACCGAAGGAGAGACAAAGCATTTTGATGCGCTTTGAGCGAACTTCGCGGCCAAGCGCAACGGGATCGTTAATGATCAGGAAAGATCACCGGCCAAAGAGGGTGCTCTCTCAGGACTAAGCACGAGGAGTTTCTCAATCTGCATGTCACGAAAGCTGTAGGGGATCCCGCCGACGCCAAGGCCTGATTCGCGCAATCCGGCGAAGGGCATCCAGTCTACGCGGAAGGCAGTGTGGTCGTTGACCATCACGGCCGACGCGTCTAGACGTGCGTAAGCAGACAGCGCCGTGTTCAAATCACGCGTAAAAACCGCTGCTTGGAAGGCATAAGGCAGCGCGTTAGCACGGCGGAGAGCAGAATCGAAGTCATCAAAAGAGTAGATGCAGATCACCGGAGCGAAAATTTCGCAGGTGCTGACCCGACAGTCGGCCGGTGGATCGAGTAGCACAGTCGGCGCGTAGCAGGACTCCGAGAGCGGGTGGCCACCGGCAATCAGCTTCGCGCCGCCCGCAAGTGCTTCTTTGACCCACTCATCTGCCCGCGCGACTTCCCGCGGTCGGATCAAGGGGCCAACCTCGGTCTCTGGAAGAGTGGGGTCTCCCACCCGCAAGCGTTTCGCCAAGTCTCCTAACCCCACAGCCAGCGGTTCGACCACCGAATGGTGGGCAAACACCCGCTGAACCGAAACGCAGACTTGGCCGGCGTGGTAGAAGCCGCCCTTTGCCAGCTTGGGCAACGCCATCTTAAGATCAACGTCAGGAGCAACGATCACGGGCGCTGCCCCACCGTGTTCCAGCGCACAGCGGGTGCCAGGAGCCAGTCGCGAGCGCAGCATCCAACCCACAGCTGCGCTGCCGATGAAGCTAAAGAATCCTACGCGACGATCGCTGACCAAGCGGGCAGCATCGTCACGAGTTGCTGTGACCAACGCTTGGCCCCAAGCTTCCGGCAGGCCGGCCTCGCGCAGAATCTCGACGAAACGAAAACACGAGAGCGGCGCATCCTCAGCGGGCTTGACAATAAAGGGGCAGCCAGCTGCCAAGGCCGGACCCACCTGATGGACAATCAGGTTGAGCGGATGGTTAAACGCACTGACCGCTACAACTACCCCGATCGGCTCCCGCTGGGTGAACGCCACGCGGTTCATGGAAGCCGCATTAACGTTCATGGGGATCACGTGCCCGGCCTCGTTGCGCAGAAGTTCGGCACAATTGAGAACTCCGTCGATGGCACGCGCCACTTCGACCTGCGAATCGACGAGCGGCTTGCCGCCTTCGCGCGCCGTCTCCAGTGCCAGGGATGGCGCGCGGGCTTCCATCAGCTGTGCTGCCCTGCGCAGAATCTCGATGCGCCGCGCCGGAGACAACCAACGGTCGGGGTCGCGGAAGAGGGCATAGGCCATCGCCAAGGCGAGTTCGACGGTCCGCGCATCGGCCGTTTCCACGATGGCGATCAGTTGGCCGTCGAATGGCGCCCGAACCTCCAAGGGCGCGGTAGTTGATCTACCAGCACCAGGTACCATCCCTTGAAAGTGTCCTACCATGCCGTGGGCTTCCTTTCTTTACAAAGGCGACACCATCTCCTTGAGCCGTTGGGTAAGCTTCATGTTCTCCGAATAATCGACTGGGCAGTCGATAATGGAGACGGTGTCCTGGGCCAGCGCTTGCTTGAGCGTGGGCTGCAGATCCTTGGTTGATTCCACACGGTAACCCTTCGCACCGAAACTCTCGGCATACTTCACGAAGTCCGGGTTCTTAAACGCGATGTGACTCGGGCGGCCGAAGTGGCGCAACTGGTGCCAGGTGATGAGTCCGTATTCCGAGTCATCCCAGATCAGCACGACAAACGCGGTGCCCAGACGCATCGCCGTTTCGATCTCCTGAGAGTTCATCATGAAGCCGGCGTCGCCGGTGACCGCCACGACCTTGCGCTCGGGAAAAGCGAGCTTGGCGGCGATTGCGCCCGGTACCGCGATGCCCATCGAGGCGAAGCCATTGGAGATGATGCAGGTATTGGGACGCTCCGCGCGATACATGCGCGCCATCCACATCTTGTGCGCGCCGACATCCGAGATAGCGATGTCTTCGGGAGCCAGCGCTTCGCGCAAGTCCCAGACGATCTTCTGCGGCTTAACGGGAAAGCCGAAGTCCTCCGCATAGCTCGCACGGTCTTCGATGATCGCCTGGCGCACCGCTCTGAAGGGGACGCTGCGCTGCGCTTTGGCTCGAAGCGCGATGCTGCGCAGCGACGTGGTCAATTCGCCGAGAACCCCGACCGCCATGAGGTAGTGCGCGTCCACTTCGGCGGGCTGGGCATCGATGTGGATGATAGTCTTGTCCGTGTTCGGATTCCACATGTCGGGGTGATACTCGACCATGTCGTAGCCGACACAGATCACCACGTCGGCTTTCTCGAAAGCAAACCACGGCAGATCGCGCGCCTTGAGTCCGATCGTCGCCAGCGAGAGTTCGTTGGAAAATGGCATCACGCCCTTGGCCATGAAGGTATTCGCCACAGGGATACGTAGCACCTCGGCGAAGCTCACCAGCGCATCCGCGGCACCTTGACGGATGACGCCATTACCCGCGAGGATTACCGGGCACTTTGCTTCCGAGATGATCCTGGCTGCCTGCTCGATCTTGGAGTCCGGCGCGATCGAGGTATAAGCCTTACGAACTTCGATTGGACTTTTGTTAACCTCGGCTTCGGCGATGTTCTCGGGAAAATCGATAAAGGCACCGCCGGGCTTCTCCGTTTGTGCCACCTTGAAGGCCTTGCGCACAATCTCGGGGACGATGGCGGGGTCGAGGACCTGTGTCGAATACTTGGTGATGGGAGCGAACAAATTCACTAGGTCGAGAATCTGGTGACTCTCCTTGTGCAAGCGTGTGGTGGCGCCTTGGCCGGCGATGGCCACGATTGGTGCGCGATCCATGTTGGCGTCGGCCACGCCGGTAATGAGATTGGTCGCGCCAGGGCCGAGCGTGGCTAGGCAGACGCCCGCCCGGCCGGTGAGCCGACCATAGACGTCGCCCATGAAGGCGGCGCCTTGTTCGTGCCGAGTGGTGACAAAGCGGACGGAGCTATCGAGCAGCGCATCCATGATGTCGATGTTCTCTTCTCCGGGCACGCCGAAGATGTATTCAACGCCCTCGTTTTCGAGACAGCGCACTAGCAACTCACCGGCAGTCTGGGTAGATGGTTTGGATTCCATAGCTAGAAAGAACGCTTCCCTGCTGGAATGAAGCTGCAGGGAAGGCGACTAAGTTTGATGCCTCCGTCTGTCACATCGACAGTTAGCGTTGTTACCGGTGATCTCATGCTGGTGGAGCAACAGCTGGCCCAAAGCCCTCCTGGCTGCGAAAACATACGCTAACGATCCCGAAAAACACGCTTTTAACGTCGGATTTTGCATTTTTGAGGGCCGAAACTCGGTTTCGGCAAAAACATTGCGTAGATGTATGGAGTAGAATAGCCAATCTACGAACAGTTAAATTGACGATGGGGTGTGCGCGCGACGGCGAGAAAATCCGGTAAATTCGCCGGTTTAAGAACCGGATGGTGAAGTGGCCTGTTTTTGTCACTAAAACGGATAATGTTTTGGTGGAATGGTTAGGTTTCGATACGGTCTTTCATTCGGTAGCTTGGGAAGCAGCTCGGCCAAGGGGCTGAAGGTCTTGGCGTCATGGGGCCGGCATGCGCAATGGTGCAGCCGCGGGCTTTGCACCGTGAGCTGGCCGAAGACGGTACGGACCGAGAGCGTGTGGTAACCCTTGGTGCAGCGCGGTTGGCTGCACTCCGGACAAGCCCGCTTTGGTAACAGAAAGCTCGCCACCTGAGATTCGACCACGATCTGCTGAAGGTCTTTGAGGATCCTTTTGCCCTCGGCCAA
>JAFAHS010000431.1 GCA_019237115.1 Deltaproteobacteria bacterium | reverse complement strand
GCCGTATTTCGACCCTTCCCGCCCGATACCCGACTGCTTCACGCCCCCGAAAGGTGCAACCTCGGTCGAAATGATCCCTTCATTGATTCCCACCATCCCGTACTCCAGTCCCTCGGCGACACGCCAGATTCGTCCGATGTCCCGGCTGTAGAAATAGCAGGCGAGGCCATATTCGGTGTCGTTGCCCATCGCGATTGCGTCGCGCTCGGTCTTGAAACGTGTTAACGGCGCGACCGGACCGAAGGTTTTCTCCTTCATGAGGCGCGCGGTGAGTGGAACATCCAGGAGTAAGGTCGGCTCAAAGAAACACCCACCGCGGGCGTGGCGCTTCCCGCCGGTTGCCAGGCGCGCACCGCGACTCAGCGCGTCGGCAACGTGTTCCTCGACCTTCTTGAGCGCGTGCGCGTCGATGAGCGGCCCAATCGTCACGTCCTCTTCCACGCCATCCCCGACCACCAGTGTCCCAATCGCATCGCGCACGCGGGCGGCAAAGGCATCGTAAATCCCGTCCTGCACGAGTATACGGTTGGCGCACACGCAGGTCTGGCCCGCGTTACGGAATTTCGATGCCATTACTCCGGTTACCGCCTGGTCCAGATGGGCATCGTCGAAAATGATAAACGGGGCGTTGCCGCCGAGTTCGAGCGACAGCTTTTTGATGGTCGGCGCGGATTGCTCGATCAAGATCCTCCCGACCTCGGTCGAGCCGGTAAAGGAAAGCTTTCGGACCGCCGGATTCGCGCACAGCTCGCGGCCAATCGCGATTTCGTCGCCGGTGATGATGTTGAGGACCCCCTTGGGCACACCCGCCCGCTCGGCCAGCTCCGCCAGCGCGAGCGCAGAAAATGGAGTCGCGGGAGCGGGCTTGATTACCATCGTGCACCCGGCCGCGAGTGCAGCCCCCGCCTTGCGCGCGATCATCGCGTTGGGAAAATTCCACGGCGTGATCGCCGCCGCCACGCCGATCGGTTCTTTCAACACCACGATGCGCCGGTCCCGCGCGTTGGCAGGAATTACATCGCCATAAACGCGGCGCCCTTCTTCTGCGAACCACTCGATGAACGCGGAGCCGTACGCGATCTCGCCCCGCGATTCGGCGAGCGGCTTGCCCTGTTCCAGCGTCATGATGGTGGCCAGGTCTTCCTGGTTGGCCATGCACAGCTCGAACCAGCGGCGCAGGAGCGCGGAGCGCTGCTTGGCGGTCAGCGCCCGCCATCCGGGAAGGGCCTTCTCGGCCGCCGCGATCGCCCTGCGGGTTTCCGCCGTGGCGAGGGTCGGCACGGTGCCCAGCTGGTGGCCGTTGGCGGGATTGTTAATCGCCTCAACCGCACCGTTGTCAGCATCGATCCAACTACCGTCGAGGTAGCATTGTTGACGAAGCAAGCGACCGTCACGCAGGGCCATCACCTTGTCCTCCGATTCCTGAACGCGCACGCTTGATCGTCGCGCCGCGATGAGTTGACGGTCAAGGCGCGCGGCGGCCGGGTTGCCGGGGAGCTCGGGATTGCGCGCGGTATCAGAGGATCATTTTTCGGCAGCAGGAGGACGTGGCAGTCGCGGATCACACACCCGGATGCGCGCCCGTTTTCCGCGACGCGGGTTTCGATCAAACTTACGCCGCGTCAGATCGTCACCGACTAGGCTGGGCCGGCTCAGGCGTTGTCGTTCAATTCCTATGGCTTTGCGGCTTGCAGCTTGCGGGCCTTTCCTCACTGACGGTCAAGGCGTGCGATCTCGTGAATGTCCATCGCCCATGCGAGCGCCGAGCGGCACCAGATTTGCCGGTGGGGCCGCAGTTCGGCGCGCTGTCGGAGCGTGCCGATGCGCAGTGAATAGGTGGGCGTGTTAGTGACGGCCGCCGCGTAGATTGGCGTGCCACAATCAGGGCAGAAAGCATGCGCTCGTCGGGTGCCACTCTCGGCGGTGGTCTTGATGTAAACCTTCGGCTGGCCTCTAAGCAGGACGAAGCTCTCCGCGGGCGTCTGGACGTTCGCACGGAATGCCGACCCGGTGAGGTTCTGGCAATCAGTACAATGACAAATCGTAACCATGGCGGGATCGACGGTCGCCTCAAACGCGATCCTGCCGCAATGACAACTGCCATCGACCTTCACGGGGTTGTCCTCCTGTCGCGCAATAGTCTGGAGACTTATCGGCCCCGCGGCTTCGTCCTGCGGCAGGAAAATTTTCGAGCCCGCGTCCGGATTCATCGACCGTGGGCTCACAATTCGAGGTGCTCGATTCAGCGGAGCAACTCGGTCGCCCAAACGGAGACCTTGCCCGGAAAGAAAATACAGGGTGGGCAGGACGCCCATCCCTGGTTGGTCCATTTCTCGCCGACTAGCTCGCGGCCGCCGCCGAGGTCTCCGCCTGCATCCTGGTCAGCGTCGCGCAGAGCGCGTTTTGCCACTTCAGGGTGGAGAGCTCGTCCTGGGCAAAGAGCAGCACCATCTCCTTGGTCTGCAGATCTTCTTTGAGCTGGGCGGCAAACTCGAACAGCGGACGGATGGTCTCCTCGGGGTTCGGAAACCGGGTCGCGCCCCGGTGCAGCTTCTGATAGTCCGAGACGCTCGGGTTGCCAAGGTACGCCAGGTTCTTTTGCAAATCCTCGGTCTGCCGATTGGGCATCGTGCCACCCAATTCCCTGAGTCGCCCCTCGAAGGCGCGGCCATGATACGCCTCGCGCTCCGCCACCATCTTAAGACCACCGCGAATACACTCGGTCGTGCAGACCTCCAGCCACTTGCGAATGGCCTCGCCGCCGTTGGTCTCGGCTGCGCTCACGTTCTCGAGAAAGCGCAGCACGGCCTCGCGCTCGGATGCGTAGCTGCGGCCGAATGCCCTAAAACCGTCTTGGCTATTGGCGGAGCCGTTCTCGAGGCTGTGCATCTCCTGCTCAAAAGTCGCTTCGTTGATGATGCCCGCGCGGTAGGCGCGCAGAATCTGCTTGAATTCGAAATCGCGGTTCATGGTTTCCTCCGTGTGCGTGAACCGAACCGGGGATGGGCAGAAGCTAAGACAGCGCTGGGTTACCTGTCAAACCGCTGAACGATCGGTTAATGAGCAGTACAGGCAGTCGGTTTGCAGTGGGGGACTTTGCCGAAGTGTGGTAAAGCAAAATTACCAGCCCAGTCGTCGACGGAGGGTGCGCGAACGATGAACCAGCTTAATACCGAGCGCGAGCAGCGCTTCATCGACCTCGCCGGGAGCCTTGCCGATGAGTTCGCGCCGCGGGCCGCACAGCACGACGAGGAGGGATCGTTCCCGTACGAGAACTACCAGCGCCTGAAGGAAACTCGTTACACCACCCTCATCATTCCCGAGCAGCTGGGCGGGCTGGGTGCGACCCTGCTCGAGCGAATCAAGGCCCAGGAACGCCTCGCGCAGGGATGCGGCGCGACCGCGCTCGCGATCAACATGCACTTCAACACGATCGGGTTGCTCGTCGATCTGCATCGAAAATTCAAGGCGCCCAACGTCGAGGCGATGCTGCGCCGCATCAGCGGCGAACGCCTTATCTGTGGCGGTTCGGGTTCCGAGCCCGACAACGCGGTTATCAACCTCCGTCCGCGCACCACCGCGCGACGCGTGGAAGGCGGATGGTTGGTGAACGGCCGCAAGATCTTCGGGACCCAGAGTATCGCGCTCGACCTGTTCTTCGCCGAAGCGATCTGCGAGGACGCGCCGCAGGGACCGACCATCGTCACCTTCTTCATCCCGCCGCGCGAAACCCCGGGCCTGGTCTTCAAGGACGACTGGTACGTGATGGGCATGCGCGCGACTGCATCCCGCAGTTCGGAACTGAAAGATGCGTTCGTGCCGGATGCGGCGATCGTTCTGCAGCGGGGGGTCTCGCCCACCGGCCGGGT
>JAFAHS010000366.1 GCA_019237115.1 Deltaproteobacteria bacterium | reverse complement strand
AATATTCCCCCGCCTGCACAACGCTACCGCCGCCTTCAGAATGTCGCAGAGAAGCTGACAAAGCGGCTTGCTTGCCGGCTTGACACAATGAATGATCATGTGGAGCAGCTGCCTGTGCAGCGCTTTTTGGATCCATGCCGCCCGAGACTGAAACCGCGACGTCCTCCGCGCACATTCCGGCTATTTCCCGCGATGAACTTCGCCAGGGGCTCAAGGCTGGCGCACTCAAAGTGGTCGATGTCCTGCCGGCGGAGTCCTACGCTGCCGGTCACATTCCGGGGTCAATCAGCCTGCCGGTGCCGAGCATCGCCAGTCGGGCGCGCGAGCTGCTCCCCGACCTCAAAGCCGACATCGCCGTTTACTGCGCCAAATTCACGTGACATCTCGCCGAGCAGGCGGTCGGCCTGCTTACTGACCTGGGCTATACCAAGGTCCGCGACTACCGCGAAGGCCTTGCCGATTGGGTCGAATCGGGCAGTCCCCTGGAACAAGCGTCGGACGCGACATCCACTGACTCGAGCGCGATTCCACTGGGACCGCGGTTGACCGCTTCGGTCGACGGACTTGCGGGCGAGGGCCCGGCGCGAATCCTGGAGCGGCAGCGATGGAATGACTCCATCGCCGAACTCATCAACCGACTATCAACCTTACAACTGTTCCTGGTCTGGATAGGAACGGTCCTGCTGTGCGGGTTCGGATACTGGGTGGGCGCGTTGGCAGGCGAGCACGGCCTCATAGAGGCGAACCGGCCTATCGCCCCCGACATCCACGGTCTGGCCAGCGCACTATACTTCAGCTTCGTGACCGCGACCTCGGTCGGCTATGGGGATGTCCTCCCGGTCGGTTTCGCACGGCTGATTGCCATCGTCGAAGCGGTAACTGCGCTGCTCGTCTTCGGGGCGGTCATCTCGAAGTTTGTCTCCCATCGACAGGATCAGATGGTCGGCGAAATCCATCGCGTCACCTTCGATGAACGTCTCGATCGCGTGCAAAGCAACCTGCACGTGGTCATCTCGGAGCTGCTGGAACTCACGACGTTGTGCGAGACCCCTTCGGTACCGTCGCACCGCGTGGCTACGCGGCTGCATAGCACCATATGGCTCTTCCTGAGCGAGCTGCGCACTACGCACGACCTCCTTTATCAGCCGCGGCTGCAGGTGGAGGAAATTGTTCTGGCTTCGATTCTGGGCAATCTGGCCTCAGCCCTCGAGGTGCTGGCGGAGCTCCTCGCCTGTCTGCCCCCGGACTTCACCCGCACCGACCACCTCGAGATATCCCTGAGCTCTCTGACTCGCACCGCCGAAGACATCTGCGGCAACTGCGTACCTCACGAGTACACCCCAAGACTTATCTTCTGGAT
Source organism: Deltaproteobacteria bacterium (assembly GCA_019237115.1). Lineage (GTDB taxonomy): Bacteria > Desulfobacterota > Binatia > Binatales > Binataceae > JAFAHS01. Next base: position 4,269 of record JAFAHS010000366.1, on the reverse strand, counting down.
GGACCGCATTCAGGCGACCGCCCGACGAATTCACTAGCGCGTCGAGTTCTTGGGTTTCGTCTGACAGTGATCTTTCCGTATGCGCGCATCGCTCCAGGTCGATCGAGCCATCGATTTTTGCGCGTTGCCGGTCACTTGGAGCCTCGCTGGCCCGCGTCGCGACGGTGCCTTCCTGATAGGCGGCCGAGCGCCTGGGGTCACGGGCGCGGGTTTCCTCTTCCCGTCATTGACAGGCGGGCCGATGCGCCGACAAACTGTCCTACGGCATCGGGTCCTTCCGCTTCGCAAGCGGGGCCATCCGCCACCGGCAAATCATCTTAAGGCGCCACAGAAACCCGATTGAACATCCGCTGGTTACCTCTGAAAGCTTCATGAGCCGTTGGATTTCCGTGGGCGCCGTGGTGGTCGCCGTATTGCTGCTGGTAGCCGGGGCTCATGCGGACGACGCCCGCCAGCTGCTCGAGTCGCGCGACTCCCTTTACAACAATATCTACGTCTATCGGGAAGGCCCCTACGTCAGCATGACTTTCGGCTACAACCAGCACCTCTACGAAGAAAGCCTCTTCAACCCACTCGACGATCGCGAGCTTCCGGTCACCTACACGCGCTTCATGACGGTAGGTCTCGCCTACCCCAAAAAGGTGAGCTCGATCCTCGAGATCGGATTCGGCGGGGGCCGCACCGCCTGGTACCTCCATCGTTTTCTGCCCGATACGCCGGTAACTTCGGTCGAGCTGGATCCGATGGTGGTGCAACTCGCGGACAAATATTTCGGTATTAAGCAGGAGCCCAACTTCAACGTCGTACAACAGGATGGCCGGGTGTTCCTGACGTCTTCGCCGCGCCTCTATGATCTGATCCTGATCGATGCCTACCGCGGCCCGTTCGTGCCGTTTCAACTGCTCACCAAGCAGTTTTACCAGATAGTCAAGCAACACCTGAGCGAGGATGGCGTAGTGGTGCAGAATATCGAGCCCACCACCATGCTCTTCGATTCCGCGGTCAACACGCTCCATGCGGTCTTCGCCAACCTCGACCTTTATCCCGCGCAAGGCAATATCGTCGTGGTCGCCTACGATGGAAAACCGCGGAGCGACCAGGCTCTTCAGGCCATCGCTGCCGAGCGACAGGCCGCGCTTAATCTGCGCTACGATCTCGCTCAAATGCTGGGCGCGCGCAGACCTCTGTCGACCGAGGGCGCTCTCGTCGACCCCAAGGCGTCGGTGCTGACCGACGATTTCGCCCCGGTCGAGGCGCTCAAGGCCATCGAGAAGCACAATCGCAAATGGGCGGCTAAAAAGTGACCGCCCGTCCCTTATTCTTCTTTGTGATCTGCGCAAACGTCGCCGTGGTAGGCGCCGTCCTGATGGGTTTCGAGATGCTGGGGAGTCGCTACCTGGTCCCGTATTTCGGAGGCGGTATTAACACCTGGGCAGGTTTGATTTCCGTCGTGCTATGCGGGCTGGCAATCGGCTACCTGGTCGGCGGCAGACTGGTGGACCGGGACGCCTCCCCCCGGGTAATCGGAATTCCGGTCGCGCTCGCCGCCGCTTATCTGGCGCTGGTACCGCCCGCGGTCGATCACGTTCTGCGCTGGGTGATGGACACGCTGGGCTACGGGGCACTCGCGATTCTGTTCGCGTCTTCGATTCTACTGCTGGTGCCCTTTTCACTCCTTGGGATTCTGTCGCCCGCCGCGGTGCGGCTGCTGATTCGCTCAACCGAAGAAAGCGGGCGCGTGGCAGGCGTCGTCTATGGGCTCTCCACCATCGGGAACGTATTTGGGGTGCTGTTCACCACCTTCCTGCTGATCCCAACCATCGGCGTGCGACCCATTACCTACCTCTATGCCGTCCTGCTGGCCGCCTGCGCGGTGAGCCTCCTGACTCTTCGACCGAGTGAAGTCTGATGCTCAAGGCGGCGGTTTGGCTTCCACTCCTCGCCCTATGCGTCGCTCCGGGTATCGCTGCAATCGCACCCGCGCACGCTGCGGCGAGCGACACCAATTCCGAATATATCGTGCCTGCACACGTGCTCGACTCCCATTGGAGCGGCGCGCGCGCGATGAAAGACATCGAAACCCAACTCTCGTTCGGGCGGCGCGCGATTGGCACCGAAGGGCACTCCAAGACCCTCGCGTTTATCCGCCGCGAGCTTGCTAACACCAGAGCCGAGAAAGTCCAGACCCAGCAGTGGAGTGTCAGCGACGACAACGGGGCGCCTCTGAATCTGACCAATCTGATCGCGCGCTTCTCTCCAACACGTCCAAATCGGATAATCCTCGGCACCCACTACGACAGCATCGTGCGCGCGTACGCCGACGCCGAAAATCGGCAGGCGCCGATGCCGGGAGCGAACAATTCCGCGTCCGGGGTCGCGCTGTTGCTGGAAACGGCGCGCGCGCTCAGCGCCCTGCCTCCTCCTCCATACGGGGTTGATTTGGTGTTCTTCGATGGTGAAGAGGGACCCAGATCGCTCGGCGCCGGCGATCCGGAGTGGCACGCGCTCGGGTCGCCCTACTTCGCCACCCATCTCGCGGACTTTTACCCGAGCCAGAAGCCGGTCCAGTCCATCATCTTCGACATGGTCGGCTTCAAGGATCTTAAGCTGGTACCCGATTCCTCGTCGGTCACTTTCGCCGGCCCCGAGGTAGATCGGTTCTGGGCGATCGGCCGGCAGGTGGCGCCTTCGATTTTCGGGTCGACCACCACGGGGCCGCTGATCGGTGACGATCAAATCGCACTCGCCCAGGCCGGCATCCCCAGCTTCCTGGTTATCGACATCGACTACGAGCCCTGGTTCAACACCACCAGGGACACCATCGAGCGTTGTTCCGCCACCAGCCTTGAGGCAGTCGGCCGTACGCTCCTCCGATATTTGTATTCCAGATAGGCGCTCGCCGCGGCTTGCGCGGCTTTCACCAGACCCGCGGGATCAGTCGATAGGGAACCGCGACGAGATAGTCATTGTAGCCCGCGAGTTCTGCCCCGAGCGCGCGCTCCTCGTCGAGGATTCGCACTATCAGTACAGGCGTGGAGATCAGCGGGACCAGCAGGGCCCACCAGGAACCCAGCGCAATGGGCATCGCGAAGATTAGTACCAGCGCGCCCGTGTACATCGGATGCCGGACGTACGCGTAGGGACCGGTTGAAATAACGCGCTGTCCCACTTCGACGGTGATCGTCGACGCCGCAAAAGGGTTGGCGTCGAGCACCACAATGAAAAACCCAAGGGTGGCGACAATCACAATGTTTGCGATCACCACGACCGCGCCGGGAACGCGGGACCAGGCGAACCGATGGTCCAGCGCGGGCACAATCATAAGCGCAACGAACATCAGGAAGATGAGCGTAATGACGACCTTCTCAACCGGGCGCGACTCCTCCCACGGTCCGAATCGCATCCGCCGCTCCAGCAATGGACGGTTGTACTTTATGAAATAAATCCCCATCCCGATCGACGAGAACCAGAACACCAGGCAGAAGAGCCATCCCTGCCAGAAATGAATGGTGCCAGCACAGATGAAAACCAGCGCGAACAGAATCAGAAATACCGCGGTTTGCGCGACGATTCTTTTTACCATTGGGAACGTCACGATGCGCAGACTGCGTGCGCGATCGAGGTAAACACCTTATGCTGGACCCGAGGCGACGTGCGAGGTTCCTGGAACTATCAAGGAGTTTCTCATGAAAAAGCTGACCGTAAATAAGGCTGGCGGACGATTCGAGTTGAAGGACGAACGGATCCCCGATCCAGGGAGTGGCTACGCCAGAGTCAAGGTTCAGGCCTGCGGCGTCTGCCACAGCGACTCTCTGACCAAAGATGGCCTGTGGCCGGGAATCGCGTATCCTCGTTCGCCCGGTCACGAGATCGCCGGAGTAATCGACGCGCTGGGGCCGGACACTGATCCGTGGAAGGCCGGCGATCGGGTCGGCGTTGGCTGGTACGGCGGACATTGCGGAAAGTGCGAGTCATGCCGCCGCGGTGATTTCATAACCTGTATCAAACTGCAGATTCCCGGTATCAGCTACGACGGCGGCTACTCGGAGTACGTAGTGGTACCCGTGGCGGCGCTGGCCCGCATTCCCGACGGACTGGCACCGGAAGAGGCTGCACCCCTGATGTGCGCGGGCATCACTACGTTCAATGCTCTGCGCAACAGCGGTGCACGGCCGGGCGACCTGGTTGCAATACAGGGCATCGGCGGCCTCGGCCATCTGGGTGTTCAATTCGCAAGCAAATTCGGCTTCGAGACGGTTGCCATAGGGA
>JAFAHS010000360.1 GCA_019237115.1 Deltaproteobacteria bacterium | reverse complement strand
CGGCGACGGCTCGAACTTCTCTGGATGGTCGGGCAGCGGCTGCGCGACCGGCACGGTCAACATCGGGGCCAGCCCCGTGACGTGCACGGCAACCTTCGCGAACGTCTCAAATGCGACGGGCGCCGCCGGCTTCGCCGGATGCTTCATCGCCACTGCCGCCTATGGAAGCCCGATGGCGAGCGAGGTGGCGCTGCTGCGGGCGTTCCGCGATCACCATCTCATGACCAATGCAGCCGGGCGGATGTTCGTGCGCCTCTACTACCGGTTGTCACCCCCGGTGGCGCAGGTTATCCGCAGACATGAGTTCCTCAGGACCGTGACGCGCGGCGCCCTGTGGCCGCTCGTCTACTCGATCAAGCAGCCCGCTGTCTTCGGGGGATCGATGGTGGCGGCGCTGATGGCGGTCCTGGCGATCCTGCGGCGGCGCGCGCAGAGATCCGCAGCAGACACGATGCTGAGTCAGGTACGCGCGAGGCCAGCGCTGGCCCGTCGCGCCTGATCCCGATGGTCGCCCCATAGACAAAACCACCGACGTGCGCAGCGTAGGCCACACCGCCGGTGGGCTCTGGCGGGTGAGCGACCGCGCCCACGCTCTATCCAAGGGATCGCATCACATCGATCCTCGAACTTGGATGGTTCGTGCGCATCACCTTCATCCCCGCAGGTGTGCTGATCGGGTTGTCGCTCGTGGCTCCTACGGCTCACATAGGCGGCATGATCTTTGGTGCGGTAGCCGGACGGTTGTTCGAAGGCGCGCCGCGGCTTCTCGAATGACCGAAGGCGCAACCACGGGCGTCAGCTCGGCAAAGGTGACGCTCGGATCGCCACGGGCGTAGTTCGGGACGCTTGCGCCAGAGGACCTCCGGTCCGGCGTCAGCGCGAATCCACCGGGGTGAGCCAGTGAGCGAGGGTGGGATATCGCACTGCAGCGTCAACGCTGGCAACTGTGATCGCGGAAGCGCATTCGCGGCTAGGTATTTTCGCGAACAGTCAAAGTCGAGGAAAAGTGGGATAAGAGCGCACGAAAGCGCGGGTCGTTCAGTCTGATCGGGAGGTCTTATGAAGGTTTTCGGGGCTTTCTTAATCGCCGGGCTGGCAGCGCTATCTCCTATTGGCGTACGGGCCCAGGTGGCCGGGTCGACAGTGATAGGGGTCGCAGCCGCCGAGCTGCGCGAGGTGGCTACCGGATGGAGCGCAAAGCATCAGGTGCTGGGTGCTGCTGTCTTCAACGACAAGAACGAGCGCATTGGCATCGTCGACGACATCATCATCGCTCCTGACAAGTCAGTCTCGTACGCGATTATCGGCGCTGGAGGGTTTCTGGGTGTCGCAAGACATGACGTCGCGGTGGCGGTCGGTCAGCTCAAGCTGGTGGGTGGCAAACTCGTCCTGCCCGGCGCGACCAAAGACGCGCTCAAAGCGACTCCAAAGTTCGAGTACGCGCACTGATGTGCATTTCCAATAGGAGGTACAGCGTATGTCACAGAACAAATCCTTCGCCGGCTCGCTCGCGGTGGACCTCGATAAGATCCATGATTCCTGGGGCTGGTTTGTGGCGCTGGGGATCGCCTTCATGGTGCTCGGCGCTGTCTGCATCATCGGGGATGTGACGGCCACCTTGGTGAGCGTGCTCGCCTTCGGCTGGCTGCTTGTCATCGGCGCTGTCGCGGCATTGGTGCAGTCGTTTCGTACCCGCGAGTGGAGCGGCTTCTTTCTCTATTTTCTTACCGCGCTGCTACGCGGCTTCACGGGCTACCTGCTGATCCGCTATCCCTTTAGCGGAGAAGTTGGGCTGACGCTGCTCCTTGCCTCGTTGTTCATGGTCGGCGGAATCTTCCGCGCCACGGGAGCGAGCACCCTGCGTTTCCCCAACTGGGGATGGGCAGTGGCCTCCGGGATCGTTTCGGTTGCCCTCGGCGTGATGCTGCTCTACCAGCTGCCCGTGATAAGCATCTGGTTCATCGGATTTGCGATCGGGGTGGACTTCATCTTTGACGGTGCCTCGCTCACTGCGCTCGGCCTGGCAGTTCGCCATGTCCCTGCGGGGCGTGACTTTGCGAGAGCGTAGGTGACAGTCGGTTACTAGAGAGGAGAACTGTTATGGATAAGATCGTGGCAGTGGTGTTCAAGGATGAGAAAGCCGCTTATCAGGGTGTTCGGGCGTTTTCGGAGATGAATAGCGAAGGGAGTCTCGACGTTGCTCAGGTGTCCGTGATCAAGAAAGAGTCTGACGGCACGGTATCGACCAAGGAGGTGAGCGAAGGCTTTCCCATTGGTACCTTGGCAGGCACCGCTCTTGGATCGGTGATCGGGATCCTGGGCGGGCCGGTCGGCTTGGCAGTCGGCGCGGCGACCGGGGCGTTTGCGGGAATGTTCGGGGACTTGTACAGCGTCGGTGTAGACCACCATTTCGTGTCGG
>JAFAHS010000298.1 GCA_019237115.1 Deltaproteobacteria bacterium | reverse complement strand
CCCACCGATTCGCGGCTGTTGGCCGACGGAGTGCGGGTGCTGGGGCGGGCGCTCAAGCGCGTTGAACAAGCTAGCGGGGTGTGCGGCGCAAAACTGCGCGACCGGATGCGCGCCACCACCCATCGGGTGTTGGAGATTTCGCGTGCGGCGCGCAGCCGCGGTCCGGACGCGCGACAGCGGCTGGAACGCGGGTATCGCCGGCTCCTGGCGACGGTGCGCAGCACGGTGCGCGATGCCGAGCGGGTCGGCGTCGAGCTTCTATCCGGAACTCGAAAGCTGGTCAGCGAGCGCGGGCGGCTGGTGGCGGCGGGCGCACGCGCGGAACTTGAGCACTTTCTGCCATTGGTACGCCGGGTAATCGCCCAGACTCGCGCGCGCGTGTTCAAGGGCGACCTCCACTATCACGACAAACTCTTCAGCTTGTTCGAGTCCCATACCGAGGCAATCCGCAAGGGCAAAGCCTCCAAGCCCACCGAGTCTGGCAAGCTGGTCAAGATCCAGGAAGCCGAAAATCAGGTGGTAGTCGACTATCAGGTTTACCAGCAGAGGCCGGACGATCGGACCCTGGTAGTTCCCACTCTCGATGCTCATCGTCGGGCGTTCGGCCAGGTGCCGCGCCTGCTGGCAGCGGATCGGGGCTTTTGGTCGGCTGCCAATAAACGCGTGGCAAAGGAGGCGGGAGTCAAAAAGGTCTGCATTCCCGCGCTCGGCAGACCTGGGCCGGAGCAAGCTCGCGAGCAGCGGCAGCGCTGGTTCCGGCGCGGCCAGCGGCTGCGCGCCGGCTGCGAAGGTCGGATCAGCGTGCTTAAACGCCGCGACGGTTTGCGCCGCTGCCGCTACCGGGGCATGAACGGAATGAAACGCTGGGTCGGTTGGGGCGTAGTCAGTAACAATCTCTGGGTTCTGATCACGGCCCCGCAACGCTGAGCGACTGCAGTTCGTTGCTCAGCGCATCCACCCAACCGCGTCCCGCATCGAAAAAACACTTTTGCACCGCAAATTAGCTAGGGCAGGGAACGGAGCCGCGTGGGTACTCTTCAATTCGTTACGGCTCCGCGCGAGGCTGACGAGACGAGTTCCGCGTACTTGGCCATCACGCCGGATGTATAGTGCGGTTTTGGCTTCTTCCACTTCTTCAGCCGTTGTTTGATTTCGGCGGCCTTCAGTTCCACATCCAGGCGGCGTTTCGCGATATCGAAGGTGACGATATCGCCATTGCGCAGAGCCGCGATCGGACCGCCAACTGCCGCCTCCGGTGCGACATGTCCCGCCATCAGGCCGTGGGTGGCGCCAGAAAACCGCCCGTCCGTGAGTAGGGCAACCTGGTCACCGAGCCCTTCGCCGACGAGCGCAGCCGTTACGCCGAGCATCTCGGGCATTCCCGGAGCGCCCTTCGGCCCCTCATAGCGGATCACCACCACGTCGCCGGGCTTGATCTGGCGCTTGGATACCGCCTTGAACGCATCATCTTCGGAGTCAAACACGCGCGCGGGACCGCGATGGGTCATCCGTTCGTGGCCCGCAACCTTGACCACGCATCCCTCGGGCGCCAGGTTACCATGCAGGATAACGAGCCCGCCGGTGGTCTTGAGCGGATCTTCGACGCTGTGCACGACTTCCTGACCCGAGGTCTCAGATGCTGCATCGGCTTCCTCGCCGATCGTGCGCCCAGTGACCGTCGGTTCGTTGGCGTGGAGCAGGCCCGCTTCCTTGAGCCGCTTCATGATGAGCGGGATTCCACCCGCAGCGTGCATATCGGCCGCCATGAACTGTCCGCCCGGTTTCAAGTCGGCGAGCAGAGGGGTACGTGAGCTGATCCGGTCGAAATCGTCGATAGAAAGCTTGCGTCCTGCCTCGTGCGCGATCGCGAGCAGATGAAGCACGGCGTTGGTCGACCCTCCTGTCATTGCGACAGCGGCAATCGCATTTTCGATCGCGCGTCGCGTTACAATGTCCTTGGGGCGAAGCCTTTTCCTGAGCAGCTCCATCACGAGTTGCCCGGCCCGGTAGGCGCCCTTGGGTTTTTCCGGATCGGTCGCCGGAATCGAATTGATACCGGCAGGCGAGATTCCCAGCATCTCGGAGGCGGTCGACATGGTGTTCGCGGTGAACTGACCGCCGCAGGCGCCCACGCCGGGGCAGGCAACGCTCTCGAGGTTGCGCAGCTCCTGTTCGGTGATCTTGCCGGCGGAATGCGCGCCGACTGCTTCGAAGACATCCTGAATTGTAACGTTCTGATCGCCGTAGCGCCCAGGTTGGATCGAACCGCCGTAGATCATCAGGCCGGGCAGATTGAGGCGCAGCAGCGCCATCACCGTGGCCGGAATGGTTTTGTCGCATCCGGAAAGTGCCACGATGCCATCAAAGAGATGGCCGAGGCTGGTCAGCTCGATCGAGTCGGCGATTACTTCGCGGCTGATGAGAGAGGCGCGCATGCCGTGGGTGCCCATCGAGATTCCGTCACACACGGCGATCGTGTTGAACTCGACCGGCGTTGCACCCGCGTCGCGTATGCCGCGTTTAACGTGCTCGGCCAGGTCGCGCAGGTGATACGTGCACGGCATGATTTCGATCCAGGTGTGCGCCACACCGATTAGGGGCTTGGAGAGGTCTTCGTCGGTATATCCGACTGCCTTCATCATCGCGCGCGCCGGAGCGCGCGAAGGCCCGTCGAGGAGGATGCTGCTGTGGGAGCGCAGAGATCCATTTGAATTCGCCATAGCTTAGTCCTGAGCTGATCCGCGTCTTAAAGTGCCGTGCGGCAACTTGCAAGCCCTTAGGTTCTTTTAATACAGGCCTGCATCGGAACAAAAGCTCGTATCGCAGGCATTCACAAGGCCCCCGGCACGATTTTAAGTGATGAGGGCTTCAATGATCGGCTACGATTAAGGAGAGAAAGCAAAGGAAGTGGGCTGCAATGACGTTGCCGGAAATTGTCCTCATACTGGTAATCGCAGGCCTCCTCATGTGGTTGATCAATACTTACATCCCGATGGCGGCTGCGATTAAGAGCTTGCTCAACGTAGTGGTCTTTGTCGTTCTGCTGATCTGGGTTCTACAGTCACTGGGCATCATCGGCGGGGTTGCGGGTATTCGAATACCTCCCCTCAAGTAAGAGTTTCCTGACGCGACTGCCGCCGAGAAGGCTATGAAATCCATCGCTTGGTTCGGTGCGATTCTCGTTCTCCCGGGAATTGTCGAACTGGCAATCCCCAAGTTTACCGCCTCGTAGACCGGGGACTCGGCAAGGCTGGGCGACCTCAAGCCCCTACGCACCGAGCCCAGCCGCAATCATCCACGGTTCTGATTTGAAAGACCCTGTGAAACCATTCCCGGGGTTGGTCGAAGCTCGAACCCAGGAGGCGGAAAGCCCATGTCACCAACGCCCAGCCTGTGCTCCAAGATCTCGTGTCACCAAACTAGAGTGCCGCCGGTCGGCACGCGATTAGCACCGTGCTCAGCAGCGCGGCCTCTCGATGCCCATGAATCTTCTGGTACTCCGCGCTGGTCGCTGGTCGCCATATCCAGGAATGCCGCCGGACTCGGATACTGCACCAGCGCAATCGCGTCCCACTTGTCCGCCTCTTCTCCAACCAGCACGTGCGTCGCACGCCCCGACCACAACACTCGCCCGCCGCGCGCCTCGACCATCTTGATCACCGCATCGCCATAGCGCCGATACGCGTCCGCTCCGGTACCCTCTTCGCCAGTCGCGCGCTCCTTGAACTTGAGTAGGTTCAGCATGACCACCGGACCCTGATCGGGATCGGTGACCAGCGCCTGGATTTGATCCGGCCTTGGAATAATTGTGTCCACGACAAAAATGCCTCCGCTGCGATCGCGGCATCTTATTGCAGTCTCGGTGTAATTACAAATCGCGATGGGGTGGTGCTTCTTGCGCTTCGCTTACCTCAGATCTGATCGTAAGCAGCCAGGAGAACCCATTTGTTATCCGGGCGAGGCGCTCGCCCAACGCCGCTGAAAAATATCAATGGTCACGAACCCACACCGGATCAAGCGAATGAAGCTACAGAGCGATCTTCGCGAGGTGGTCTAGTTTCGCGCGATAATCACCGACGCCGAATAGCGGTTCTACAGCACTCACCTGGACAATGCGTTGAACCCCTATACTGGCCAACCCACGGATAATCTCCTGCGTCTGCGCACGCGCATCGGGCAGCGAAATCATGACCGTGATGTCGAGCTTGCTGAAGTCGCGGCCGGCTTTGTCGCACTCCTCCTTGAGTCCGGCTAGCTGCTTTTGCATGTAATCTACCGCCTTGTCGGCCTGGAAGCAGACAGGGTTGTAACCATCACCCCATCGCGCGACCCAGCGGAGCGCCCGCTTGTCGGTACTGCCGATAAGGACCGGCGGTCCCGGCTGCTGCACGGGCTTGGGATTCACTACGATGTCGTCGAAATCGACGTACTTGCCGTGGAATGAAGCGGCCGGCTTGGACCACAGAGCGCGCATCGCCTGCACGTACTCTTCGGCCTGGGTCCAACGATGGTCGAAATCCGAGCCAAGCGGAATCGCTGCTTCCCGCAGCCAACCTGTCCCAACTCCGAGAATCACCCGTCCGCCCGAGATACGATCGAGCGTTGCGATCCGCTTGGCAGTTGCGAGCGGCGGATGTTCGGGCACCAGCAATACCGAGGTCCCGATACGCAGCTTTTTGGTGGTCGCCGCGGCCATCGCAAGCACGACGAACGGTTCAGGGAAGTGAGCGTAGTGATCAGGAATGCGTCCGTCGCCTGCAGGAAATCGCGTCTTCGGATCTGCGTGAAAGAGCATGTGATCGCCGACCCACACGGAGTCGAGCCCCAGTTGCTCGCATTCGCGCGCGAAGTCTCCGGGGTTGGGTGCGGAGTCGTCGACACGCTTGTAGATCATCGAAATGCCAATTTTCATATTTCCCTCATTGGAGTAGCTTGCATCGATATTCCGCAGACTGCCACTGCTTCGTCTTCTTGCACCGACTGCGGAAATGTAGGAAGCACCACGTGAGGTGCCTCAAACTTAGCCAGGTTCGTTGGATAACCACTTCACGCTAACCGGCTTGCGGAGGAAAAAAGTTCCGAGAGGAACTTGCGGTCATGGGACCACATTGACGAGGATGGCAACGAATACGTCACACCAGTGCGCTCGGGTTTGCCGCGGAGGGCGTCCCGCTCGTCTTGGCCACAGACGGATTCAAGTGCTAGTGCGACAATATTCACCCTTAGAAGCGAGACCGAGCGGATTTCCGACCATGCATCCCGTTGATGTCTCGGATTCTCCGTATGGACCCAAAAAAGTGAAGAACTGGCCCGCTATCCTTCACGCCCTGAAGCGTAGGACAGCGAAAAGAGATTAGGACCAATGTAACGCGCGCGATGGAGCCCAACATGTCTAACTCTGTGCCCCAGAACCTTACCGGTGTTCGAGTTTTGGACATTACGCAATACATAGCAGGTCCCACCCTGGGCCGTATGCTTGCCGATCTTGGCGCCGAGGTGGTTAAGCTCGAGATGCCTCCGGGCGGGGAGTATTCCAGGCTCGGTGGTTATCCACCAAGAGTGGAGGGACAATCGCCCGGCTACATCTACTACAATCGGGGCAAACGCAGCATCTGCATCGACTTCAAACAGCCGGAAGGAGAGGCGATCGTCGTAGAATTGGCGCGCCATTTCGACATAGTAATCGAGAACTATACGCCAGGAGTACTAAGTAAGTATGGTCTGACCTACGAGGCATTCAAGGCGATCAATCCTCGGATTATCATGTGTTCGATTTCAGGCTTCGGCCAGACCGGTTCGCGCGCGAATCGACCAGGGAACGATATGACCGCGCAGGCGCTTTCGGGCTTGCTGCATCTGACCGGAACCGAAGACGGCATGCCCGTTTATCCCGGGATGTACCTCGCCGACGGTGGCGGCGGTGTAAACGGCGTCGCAGCGGTTCTGGCCGCCCTCTACTATCGGGAACGGACCGGAATCGGCCAATATATCGACGTAGCGCTCTACGAATGCGTCTTCCACATCCATGACGTATTTCTTATGCAGAATCTTTTCACCTACGGCGACTACAACCCGGGACCTACTGGACGTCATCGCCCCGGAGCCACGCCGTGCGGGTTGTTCCAGACCAGCGAGGGATGGATCATTCTCACGGTGTTGAATCATCAATGGGAGCGCTTCACCAAGGACATTGGCAAGCCGGAACTATTTACAGACGAGCGTTTCAAGACGTACTACGCACGATGGAACAATAGGCACGCGCTGGCGGAAATCATTGAAGAATGGCTTCGCTCCTTCGGTAGCCGTGACGCGGTGCTCAAGTTCCTCTCGGATCGCCACTACCTGTCCGCGCCGGTACTCGATCTGCGCGAGACGGTCGACCTGATTAAAAACGAGGGGCGGGGCGCGCTACAGACGATGGAGGTTCCCGGCTACGGCGAAATCCCGCTGCCCAAGGTGCCGTACCTGTTCTCCGAAACCAAGGTCGAATTTCAGCCGATTCTATCGATGGCCGGCGAAGACAATCGTCAAGTTTTGCGCGAATACCTTGGGTACACTGAGCAGCGCTTGGATGAGCTGGAATCCGCCGGCATCCTGGTCGAAGATTCCGAACTGGCAGAAATCCGCCAGCGTGCAAAGTAATTGCAGGCTTATTCGGTATGTCGATGGTGAAGAATCTGCGGCAATGATTCTTGATTGGCGCCAGAACCGAGCGCGTTAAACTTCCCCCGGCGCCCCGACCAACTGCAGACGAGCCAAAGCCGAATACAGCTTCTAATTTCTCAGGGGGAAGGCATGTCCCGACACTGCTAGGACCTGATCATTGCGGCGGAGTCTCGGTGGCTCGGCTCTGGCGAAGGGGATGGCGGAAAATGGGGCACATGTAGAAAATCCGGCGTACCCTATCGCTGGCATGATCTCCGCCACAGTTTCGTTTCGCGCCTTGCCGAAATCCGCGGTGAGCGAGGAACCGGTCGTGCGTTGGCGGGACACGTGAGCAATGAAATGCTCCAAAGATACAGTCGCATACCGAATCCTCAAAGAAAGCAGCCCTTTTGGTGCTCGAGGCTGATGAAATCGAAAATTTGGCACGCGAGGCCGCTGCCGAGAGGGCACAAAATTGTGCACAATCGCACGACAGATCGATTGCACTGAGTCCGAAGAAGCTTTGAATTTCCTGGTGCGCCCCCTTAGCTCAGATGGATAGAGCACAGGATTTGTTATCCTGCGCTTCACGCAGCGGATCATCCTAACAGTCATGGCGAGTCGCTTAACTCATCGAGCAACGCCCTGGCGTCCTTCAGGTCGGCGGTGTCGAAGCCCTCGGTGAACCAGTTGTAGATGTCAGCGAGCATCGGGCGTGCCTCGTCGCAGCGATTGGTGTCGCGCAGCAGCCGCGCGAGGCTCGTCGTCGCGCGCAATTCCAGAGACTTGGCCTCAATTTCCACGCAGCGGCGATTGCGCAGCGGAAGTGCGCTTCGGCATCCGACGCGTTACTCGGCAACGACAGCTTCCCGTTCAGTCGGTGCAGCTCGGGCTCGTACCATCGCTCGCCCTCGCGGTTGACTAGATCGAAGGCGGTGGCCAGAAGGCTCCGCGCATCGGCATTCTTACCGTGCTTGATGCACGCCTCAACAGCCAGCGCGACATAGTACGGCTGAAAGAAGCGGTCCATCCTATTCGGAAGGGCTTTGCGCATCACCGCTAATTCCTCTATGCCACCCGCGGCGCCTACCCACCCGCGCAGGAGAATAGGGTCAACGAAGTCGGGGAACAAATCGGACATAGTCTCAGCGAGTTTCGCAGTTTCCTCTCGTTCTCCTCGAAACTGGCGGACCTGGGCACCATTAATCATGGCGACAGCCAAGCTGGTCGGATGCTCAAGTTGCTGTGCAAGCGAGACCGCCTCATTGAATCTCGAGAGGGCTCGATCCGGATAACCCAACAGCCACGACAGGATGCCTGCTGAGGCGCGTGCGCAGACGCCCGGATCGTGTCCCGCGAACCGCGCCGCCAGCGCAGCATGAGCGGTGCGGGAGAGGGACTTCAAAAACTTTCATAGATCCTACCAAGCCGCATCAGGCGATAAGCAGCGGCATACAATAAGGGCACGATTTTGGGCATGTGACCATCACTACGCACGCTCGTGTACGAGTGCTTGGTCACTTCATGAAAAAAGCGCGCAACATCTACCTCATGACTGCGCGAAGCCATCCTCTGCCTCCAGCCGATTCCCGTGTATTTCACAGTTGGAACGCCCCTCACTCAGCCGCGCTCTTATCTGCCGCCCCAGCTCCACCATCTCGTCCGGCGCCATCCGATTCTCTGCCAACACGAACAGTTGACGCTCCTCGGTCCGGATATGCTGCTCGAGCAAACCGCAGAAACTGTCCACCTGGTCGTTCACGCCGGCCTTGATCGCTGCGGCTTTGGCTCGAAGCTCGTGGTGGTCGCTCAGCAGTACGTCGATCAAGGATGCTTCCACGCCAAGCACCGCGCGCAATGCAGGAAACAGCAGTTCCTCTTCAAGTTTCAGATGCTTGATTAGCCGATATTCGAAGAACGCACTAACGTGCTGCGCGCGCAGTTCGGGCTCACGCTTGGACAGGTCGCCGGTGCGTATTCGCCACGCCAGCAGCAGCGCGTCATGGTGCTCGTGCGAAAGCGGAATCAGACTTTCGTGTCGCCGTCCCATAGGCTGTAACTATAACCGATCGGTAGTCGAGTCGGGCCTTACGGCAGACAGCAGCTGGTGGCTCCCGGGAATGGCGAGCTTGGCTGGGAAAATCGCGACGCGGCCGAAACGGCCGCGGTATCATCCTTGGCCGCCGATTTCATGATCATCAGGGTCTTCGGAGTCGTTTATGTTGCGATCCCATTCGATGACGACCTCGCCTTGCTTGCCGTGCTTGCCAAGTTTTGTGAAGTTTCGCCGATGTTTGCCGGCGTGTCCCTCCGCTAACTGGCAGCGGATGATTGTGTGATTGTTACCCTGGTTGCGGTCGTCGGTCAGGAGCACGCTGCACATACAAGCCATCGTTTTCGAACTCCTTTGACGGTCCACCCACTTGGTAGCGCCGTCCTCATCGTCCCATCTGGCTGTGGCCCCGTGGAATCGGTCTGCATCTTTCGGGAGTTCTGGTTGCTTCCGGTCATGCAACAAGATTATGCCACGGCCGACCGGGCATTTCGACAATCGCAAAGCAGTAACGCGCCCTAGAGTCTCCTGGGTGCGCCGCGAACCCACGGCAACTCTCGTGCTCGGTTTCACGGGTAGTGTCGCGAGGTTGGTGGAAAAGTGAAAAAGCGTCAAGATCCGAAGAGTTGAGCCACAACTCAGACCCGCTTGGCGGCGGGTACCGGAGGATGACGCTATGGAGAGGAATAGCAGGAGCGGATGGCAAGGAAAAGGCTCGCTCGAAGAGCTGATGCGGGAGCGGGTGCGGGGGACGATAGAGGTGATGGTTGAGCAGGAATTGGAAGAAGCCTTGGGTGCGGCGAGTTGGGAGCGGGAGAGCGACCGGCGCGCCGGGTATCGACACGGCCATCGGTCGCGAACCCTGAGCACCAGTCTTGGGGCAACTACCATCGCGATGCCACGAGCTCGGATTGAAGGGCCAGACGGCACCCGACACGAATGGCGCAGCCAGCTCATACCGCGTTATCAGCGGCGGACCGAACGGGTCGACGAAGCGATCCTGGGAGTATATCTGAGTGGAACCAACACCCGGCGCTTGCGGGGAGCTCTGGCGCCGTTGCTGCGCGCAACGCCGTTGTCGAAAGACGCAGTATCGCGCCTAGTGGGACGGCTTAAGGAGGACTTCGCGGCCTGGGCCACCCGCGAGCTCGGCGAACTGAAGGTCCGCTATGTGTTTTTGGATGGCTGGTATCCACGGGTGCGGATCGGGCGCAAGCGGGTGCGGGTGCCAGTGTTGGTCACGCTGGGAGTGTGCGGGGACGGGCGTCGGGTGATTTTGGATCTGCGGCTTGCGGGAGTGGAAAGCGAACGCTCCTGGCTCGAGGCAGTTCATTCGCTGGTCGAGCGTAAGCTGGGTTGTCCGGTGCTGGCGGTGATCGACGGCAACCCGGGCCTGGCGGCGGCACTTAAGGCGCAATGGCCGGGAGTGGCGATTCAGCGCTGCACTAATCACAGCGTGCCCGGTAGGGCACATTCCAAGGAGGTGAGAAGTCCTCTTACTGGTAAAACCCTCGAGCCAGTTAGCCTGGGGCAGGTCGTGGCGGCGTAAGCGGCCACGGCGAAGCATGTCCGACAATGCGTGGCCAGAACCCATCGTGGGCCAGCGGCGAACCGGCAGACCGCACCGAAAGGGAACGCAGTTGCAGCATCGTCATTGCATCCTCCGCGGGTATTGATGGGAGAGCGGATGAACGGGAGTGCCGAGCCGGTTGTGCTTCGGCGAAGGCAATAGCGCGAAAGGAAATGAAGGCGAAGCCTTTCGAGCGCTCCCCGGTGTGTAGGCGGCGGTATGTCGGGAAGGAATGTGAGGTAACCGGGGAGATCCCGGAGTGCGCGGCTTTGCGGAGCTGCAGAAGACGGGGCCTATAAGGTGAGTAACCGAAGTGGCCCCGAGCACTCGGGAAGTCGGAGGGGCTCATAGCTACTGATGATGCCGAAGGACAGCATAACCTCGGCGGAGGGAAGGAGCCCTGCTTCAGTCGGGAGGTCTTCACGTGAGGAGGGACCGGTGACTGCCGCGGGCACGAGCCCGCTGGCTCAACGCACCATCAAAAAGGTCCGGGTACTCCAGGAGACCTTGTATCGGGCCGCCAAGGAGAATCCGCGGCGGACGTTCGGAGTGTTGTACGACAAGGTCTGTCGGTGGGAGGTGCTATGGGAAGCCTGGTATCGGGTGCGCCGTAATCGCGGCGCGCCGGGAGTGGATGGCCGAACTATCGAGGCCATCAAGGCGCAAGGTGAGGTCGAGTTCTTAAGGGAGATACAGGCGCAGCTGGTGGCCAAGCAGTATCGGCCCCGCTCAGTACGCCGCGTATTCATACCGAAGGGGCGAGGCCGATTCCGCGCGCTCGGAATTCCGGTTGTGCGAGACAGGGTCGTTCAAGGAGCGGTCCGTCTGGTGCTCGAGCCGATTTTCGAAGCGAACTTCTGCGAAGGGTCGTACGGGTTTCGGCCGGGACGTGGTTGTCGAGATGCGATCGCGGCGATTCGGAAGTGGGTGACTTATGGTTACAATCACGTAATCGACGCCGACGTAGCCGCGTGTTTCGACTCGATTAACCAAAAGTTGTTACTCGAACTGGTTCAGCGGCGGGTTCGCGACAAGTGGGTGCTGCGTCTAATCCGTTGGTGGTTAAAGGCCGGCATCATGGAAGCGGACCAAGTGCGCACGCCGGTGCGGGGTACCCCGCAAGGCGGTGTGCTTTCACCGTTGCTAAGTAACGTGGCCCTGCATCCGCTGACAATTATTGGGAGCAACATCACCCGGATACCAAACTCGTGCGCTATGCCGACGACCTGCTGGTCTTGAGCCGATGGCGTCCTGCCGAAGCATACATGCCGAGCTTCGAGCGGATGATTGGGCGGCTCAAGCTTCAGTTGTCGGCGGAGAAGACCCGGATAGTTGAGGCCGAATCCGGCTTCGACTTTCTTGGCGTGCACTTCGTGCGCAAGCCGACCCGGCGCCGGGGAACGAAGGTGTTCTGTTACTCGTTCCCGACCGCCAAGGCGATGAGCCATGTGCGGCAGCGAGTTCGCGAGGAACTCGGCAGTGACGTACGCCGACCGCTCGGCGAAGTGATTCGGTACCTCAACCCGATACTGCGCGGCTGGAGCGAGTATTACCGATGGCTCAACAGCGCCTACTACTTCCGCAAGATTGACCAGTACGTTATCTTCAAACTCCAGCGTTGGCTGCGGCGTAAACAGCAGCGGACTCGGCGGGCCTTCCGCAGGCTGCCCGATGAGTGGTGGTGGGAGCAAGGGCTCTTTCGCTGCTCGGGAAGAAGCGTCCGCGTCTGGTGAGCGCTCTGCATGCGACTCGACTACTGCATTCGCGCCGACTGTCGGTAAGCCGTGTGAGGGAGAACTTCATGCACGGTTTGATGAGGGGGCGGTGGAAACGGGCCGCAGGCCTGCTCGACCGGGACACTCACCCGAAAGGGGAGAAACGGTCTGGGGTCGCAGGGCCGCACGCGGTACCGCGCCACTGCTCCACTCTACAACTTTGGAATCTCTTGGTCCAAGGCTCCCGCTCACTTGCGCGAGGAACTGGCCGAGGACTATCGGCGCATGATTTATGCGCCAAGCCGGGAAGCGATCGAGCAGGCGCGGCGCGGCTTCGTGCGCAAATGGAAGCTGCGCTGCCAAGCGGTCTGTCAGAGCTTCGAGGCAGCCGGCGACCAGCTGTTTACTTTTACTGCTTTCCCCGCTTCGCAGTGGAAGGCGCTGCGCACCACCAACGCGTTAGAGAGGATCAACGAAGAGTTCCGGCGGCGAACCAAAACCCAAGCTTCACTGCCTAACGAAGAGGCGGTCTTGTTACTGCTGTTCGGCTTGCTGCGCAGCGGTCAAATCACGCTGCGCCGCCTGGTTGGTTGGTAGGATTTAATCACTCAGGGCAGACAACCGGAGGCAGCCTAATAGCAACTTGCGATTTATCAACTGCTCAACCCAGGATCCTGATGCTTAGGACTTTTCCACCACTTGACCGACACCACCTTCACGGTCTCCCAAGCCCGTATCGCGTTGGCTGCCTGCACCAGGCAGAAAGGCAACGCAGTCTTGGCACGTTTCTTCGCAATCAAGCCGCTGCGTTCGGTCTGTATTTCGAGCAGTTGTCGATGGATACGCCGGTGTGTTTAGTCATGTTGGGCTACGCTCGTACGACTGATCCGGCCTCCACAGATCGCGACGGTATCTGTTGGGTTAGCGTGCTTCTTTAGCGGACCAGAGATCGCCTTGGACGCTCGAAGAACCGGTCTGTCGTCCGATTAGCGCGAGCTATTATACGAAATTGGGCATCAACACGGCCGTGACGGCGCGCGACTCAGGTGTTACTTCCCGCGCGAATCAGGTTTTGAGAAGCCACACCGTAGCGACTAACCGACGTGTGAAAGGCGCTTCGTACGCGCAGGCGGACCGAGAGTTTCAATTACCGCGCGAACGAGCGCCGGGTGATTGCCGGCGCTGTCTTATGGTCTAATACTACTTTGTGAACAGCTTATTATTCGAGCCGAGCCGGATACACACCACTGAACCCGGGCGGAAGCCAGCCCTTGTTGGCGCACACGAAACAAACGGAAGAGTGTTTGGATCTACCTTTTTCAATTCCCGCCAACCCGACCATCAACGCGATCGGCGTTGTCTTCAGGCAACCGACGCAGATCCCTACCAACGCTCGATTGTCCTTTGCGGAGAAAATACTGGGCAACTTCTTTTATCCTAAATGTGCATGCTCGAGTGGAGGCGAATGCATACTTGTATTTGCTGTCGTTTTGTCTCGTCCTTGATTACGGCGACGATTGGCTGCCCGTCTCAAGTGCCCGGTTCCCCGCACCCAAAGGGAAGCAGATCGGCCGATTGCATCCACCCTATGCGTTTTTGACTGACAGTGTTACCGCCGTGGATTCAGTCGCGGGTTCCTCTCCGTGTGAATCCACCCGACAGTTACCGCTTCTTGAAAGACGTCTCGTGAAAGAAAGTCGAGCGACTTCTGTCGATTTGCCACCAAGGACACGGCAGAATGGCCGCACTTTCGACCCGCAACCGGAACCATTCTTTGTGCTAGACTGCCATCATGACGCAATCAGCAGAAAGTGAAGCTCGTGACGAAGCGTTGGACCTGGAACGCTTTGTCAGACAGGTGCGTGGTTTGCGGATTATCGCCAGGAGTGAAATTGATAAGCTTCGTGGCAGGGAAATACTCAAACCCCCTTTAGCCACGATCTTGCCGCGTGGCAAATAGAACCGTGGCCGCAATCTTACATCACCCGCGCAGACATGGGTACAAATCCGAGTTTGGTAATGACTGACAACACAATTGGTCTTGAACAGGAATACCGTTCGATTCGTCAGGCGCTAGTCGAGGCCGGTCTCATGACCGGCAGTATCGACGCGCTGTATGCGGACTGGCTACGATGGCGAAATGACTCGGTTTCATCACGAGTGGGCGTTAATGCGGTGGATGCCAATCAATGGTGGGCTCGACACCTATCCCAGTTCCGGAGTTTGATGGATCCGGCACATTTGGCCGCACGGGCAGTGCGCGCACGTAAAGACGCAAGAGAGTGATACTTTTGTGACCCCCAGATAGCTTTTCGCTTAAGATAGAAGAAGTGACTCGACGATAGCTTTATCCGAGCGAATCTGAGAGTAGTAGACTGTGTTCAGATCGCTCATTTGTATAGTCGCCGCTTTAGGTCTGACCGTAATATCCACCATTGGGGCGCTTCTTCTGCTCGCCTTTGCGATTCTGGCGCTTGCCAGTCTCGTTAGTCTGTTTGGTGGAAGAGCGAAGGTCCCTGAGCAGAAGTCAAATCGCCCGCTGTTTGCCGGTAAAAGACGAGCAGGGGGCACACTAGTGCTCAGTTTCAATGTCCGATGCGTGTGTGGTGCTCCTCGGGCAGCCCGCAACCTGTGACGGATCAGGCAAAGGGTATGAGCGATACGATTTAGGATGGGCCGAATTGCCTGCGTGTCGAGTCTCGAGATTCAGGATAACTTCATGGATCACGATCTCGAAGAGGAGGGGGTTTTCCCGCCACTCGGGGCTACCATCAAGGTTCTGATGGTGTGGCCGCGCTTTCCCGCCTCCTTCTGGAGCCTTGGGGAGGTGATGGAAATCGTCCCGGAGCGTTCCCTCGTTCCTCCGCTTGGTCTCATCACAGTCGCAGCGCTTTGTCCGGAACGGTGGGACATTCGTCTGGTTGACCTCGCGTTCAAAGACTTGCGCGACGAGGACCTGCGCTGGGCCGACCTTGTGATGGTCAGTGCGATGGAAGTTCAGCGAAAAGAGGTGCGTCAAATACTCGCACACGCTTCCAGGCTAAGGCGCCGAACCATGATCGGAGGGCCCTATGCCAGCAGCGAACCCGAGGCGCTACTCCCACTAGCGGACCATGTGGTCGTGGGTGAGCCGGACGAAATCTTCCGGGAGATCGCCGCGGATCTCGAGACCGGCCGCGCTCGCCGGATGTATCGTGTTACGGAAAAGCCTGATGTCAGCCGCACCCCAGTGCCGCGTTTCGATCTGTTGGCACTGGAAAAATACAGTTCGATGTCGGTGCAGTTCTCGCGCGGCTGCCCGTTCACGTGTGACTTTTGCGACATCATCACGCTCTATGGACGCCGTTCGCGAACGAAGTCCCCCGCGCAATTGATTGGAGAACTCGACGCGCTTCTGCAGCTCGGCTGGCGTAAGGAAGTATTCGTTGTCGACGACAATTTCATTGGAAATCACAAAGCGGCTTTGGCCCTCTCTAGGGAGTTGGAATGCTGGCAGCGCCGCAACCGGTATCCTTTCGCGTTCTTTACCGAAGCCTCGATCGATCTTGCTTCGCGTCCGGAACTACTTGATGCGATGGTGAAGGCGAATTTCTGGCGTGTGTTCATCGGGATCGAAACGATGTCCGCCGAGTCGCTGAAAGAAGCAAAAAAATTCCAAAATCTCCGCAGGGACCCTTTGGATTGTATCCGCTTTATTCAACAGCATGGACTTTGGGTGATGGGTGGCTTCATCGTCGGTTTTGATAGCGACCCGCCTGACATTTTTGACCGCCAGATTGAGTTTATAGAGAGTGCCGCTATCCCCTGGGCGATGGCGGGTGTCCTGCAGGCACCGCCTACTACTCCATTATATGCACGCATGAAAGCTGAGGGACGACTTGTTCCAGCCAGCACCGAACCCAGCAACTTCAGTCCCCCAAACTTCCGGACTGTCTTACCGTTGGGCGAACTGCTCGGCGGCACCAAGCGGATGCTGCTTGCACTTTACGATCCGTGTCGCTTCTATGATCGTGTATTCGATTCCCTGGAACGTTGGCAGGTTCAACCGGAACAGAAAGCTACCGCGCATTCCTTGCTCTACCTGTTGAGCGTGATGTTCAAATCGGTTTGGAGACAAGGCGTGCTGTCCGGCTATCGGCGGGCTTACTGGCGCTTTTTGGGACGCTTCGTGATGCGATGGGGATTGATGCCACAGAAGAGGGCGCTTGGGTTCGAACTTGCGCTCTCCGCGCACCACTTCATCCGTTATGCGCAGCAGGCCGCGGAGACTATGGAAGCTTTGAAGCCGCCGGGCAAATCAGCTCACGCGTCCCGGATTTGAGCCCCAACCCGATAGACCAGCAGCGAATCTGATACCGATCGGCAGCGTGCCCTGACAATCGTCCTCCGCGCCGGAACAAAACCATTGCCCACCGGCGCTACGTAGATGAGGCTTTGCTTTTGTAACAGCCGGCAAGATTGAGTTGTGATGGGTTGAGATATTTGCACCAATGGCAATCTCTTGGCCACGGCTCACTGGCATCTTCCACCAAGCTGTGGTCCTCACGGGAAACAGGCTCCTCTGTTGAGACCCTCCGCAGGTATGATCGCCGCTATGGTGCGAGGAGTCTTTTGCAACCACCGCCCCTCTTCACCGGTCCGCAGGTCGCCGCAGACCACCAATAGGTTGCGGAGCTGAACCTCTGCCAAACTCGGGTCGCGGACCAGCGAAAGGTTGCGTTTCGCTTTTCGGCTGTCCACGCGCATGATGAGGTAATGAGACATTCGTGCGAGCGCTGCGGCAGGCCAGGTAAGCCGTGTTCGATTGACGATCCCACCCTATTCGGTACGTTGAAAACCCTAACTCTCTGCGTTCAATGTCGCGCGGCGATTCGACAAATGGACGTGCGTGCTTGCAAGTGGTTCCGCAGATACTGCGCCCTTTTTCAAAACCCAGGAACTCCCATTTTCACGACCAATCAATAGAGTCATAGTCGGCCGGCACAGGAAGACCGTGAACCGGCCACTGACAAAGAATCGTGAAGCGCCACCCTCCCGCCGCGAATTTGCTCCGTCGCATCGGAGCCGCACTTGACAGGTATTTGATATCGACGGACGCTTCGCGCGTCGCGCGCCACTTGACTGAAATTAGGGCTGAGGCGTGGCGCTCAGCGGACCCGCAGTTGTCTTAGGAGCGGTCGCACTTAACTCCGCCGTCTCAGGACAGCACCCACGACGCATGCTTCTTGCCAGGATGTTCTTGGACCCCAGGAGGTTAGTACCGGTTCTTGATTAACCAATTCGATACAATCATCTTCACACAGCTACACATCGATATGCGGTGTCTAGCAGTATCGGAATAATCTGCGCAGTTACCGAGTACACTCGCTTTCGGGCAAGAATTAGATTCACGATTCCGTCATGTCCTGATGATGGCTGTTCCATAGACACACCCGCTTCTCAATTTGGCCGGCGGTGTCCCTTGTCCACGTATGCGCGAGTGAAGGTTGTGGTCACTGGCATTCTGCGACACTAAGGAGTAGATTTACTGAGTTCGCTCGGATGGTTCCTTTCATAATGACCCGGGAATTAGCTCGGGTTGTCTGTTCGAGAGCTTCCCAGCCAAAACTAACGGAGGGCATGAATGCCCAGTAAATTGTATGTAGGCAATCTCGCCTACTCGGTCGCCAACAGCGATCTCGAGAATCTCTTTTCCCAAGCCGGAACGGTGCAGAGCGCCGCTGTCATCATGGACAAGTTCTCCGGCCAATCCAAAGGCTTCGGCTTCGTCGAAATGTCATCCGCTGAAGAAGCTTCTGCGGCAATTCAGCGGTTCAACGATAGCGAGCTCAAGGGCAGAAACATAAAGGTGAACGAGGCAAAACCTCGCGAATCGAGTTTCAGCGGTGGCAACAATAGTGGCCGCAACCGCTATTAAAGCCCTTTAGAGGAGGGGCGGGCTTCGGCCCGCCCCTTCCATTCTCGTTGAACAAAAGCGCCTGCCGACCGCCACAACCTCGCCCTCTGGTGGTTTTTCTTGGCGGTATCGGGAATGATGATTCCGCCTCTGCTCCTGTCTTCTTTCTTGATGCGCTTCACCAGTATGCGATCACCCCAACGGCCAGATTTTCTTGGAAGAGCTTAGCCTCCTCCGCGTCGATTGCTAGAATCGCCCGTCAACGTTAGCCCCCACACAAACGCAGCCGAAATGCGCCGCTGCGCCGAGGCCGACACCTCGGCGCGCGCCGCTGCCTCTCTTTCCTTGCAGCGGTGCCGCCGACCGCATTCGAACGACAGGAAGACGCCGAGGTGTTCGTTCAGCTCTCTAATGGACGGCGGGTTTTCACGGATCGCAGCTATCTATTGGGCTTCGCGCTTCCGAACTTCTTCTTCCATGTCACGATGGCGTACGACCTGCTTCGCCACTTGGGTGTGCCGATTGGCAAACGGGACTTTCTCGGTTGGCGCTGAAAAGGAGACGTTCCGATCTCGGTGCGGTCCGATGTTCGTTTCAGAACCTGCCGGAGCAGAGTAGAGAACGCTGGGGTGAAGGTCTTACAGCAGAAGAGATAAAGAAATGCCGATGGCTGAAACCAGCGCTAGTAGCCACGATCGAGTTCCTAGAGTGGACGGACAAGGCGCTTCGCCATCCGAAGTTTATTGCGCTTCGAGACGACAGGAGTCCCCTGGGAGGTAGCGCGCGTCTAATGGTGCCTCGATGATAGACGAGACCAAAAGTCTGACATGGTACTTTGGCTACGGCAGTAACATGAACGCGGCGTCTTTGAGAATCGCCGCGGCATGCGTCCGATACAAGAGCGAACGGCCCTGCTCGAAAACTACCGCCTCTGTTTCAACCTGCCGATCGGTCGCGGCGAGCGCGGTGTCGCCAATCTAGAACCACACTTGGGCGCTCGCACCTGGGGTGTGCTTTACCTGATCACGACCGAACAGTCAGAACATCTTGACCGCACGGAGGGCGCTTCATTGGGGAGATACCGCCGGATTCCAGTCAGCCTTATCGTCGACGGCGGTGAGCAGATCTCAGGCTTCACGTATCAGTCAGTGCGGGTAAACTGGGAGCGCAAGCCCTCTCAACGTTACATCAGCTTGCTGATCGAGGGTGCCGTTCAGCATAGTCTTCCGGCTGACTATATCGTTTACCTGCGAAGGTTCGAGTTGGCAGTGGACGAGCGCGTGTCGAAAACATAGTGCTCTTGAAAGAAAGAGACTTTGTTATCATCGTCGCCTTGCCTCGTCGCCGCTCGCGGCGCATCCGGAAGAGCCTTACACTTCGGGGTCGTAGGTTCGAGACCTCCACCGCCCGCCAATAAAATCGACTAGTTATGAGCTTTTGATCCTGCTCGTCTTCGGAGCTAGCATTTCCATGCTTGGTGTGACCTCGAGAGGCTAGGAGTGCACAATTAGGAAGCCCGCAGGCAAATGCGACTACCGCCATGGCGTTAAATTTTTCTAAGAATAAGATCGAAGTGGTACTTATCGGAGCGTAAACATTTGAGTGACCGGGCGTGCTCCGCTTTTGATGGATATTTCGCCTGGAACTGATCCTCGACTGACAGCCAGCGTCGGAGATTCTCACGGAGGACCAGCGATGGCGGTCGTCTTCGATCGCGTGCCGAAGCTTCGGGCGCTTACTCCCGTTATAAATGGTTGGGTGAGGTTGCCCCGGTTGTGTGAACACTCGGGTTAGGCGGCCATTGGTTCATGATAGCGTCGCTCGAATTCAGCAGGACACAAGTAACCGAGCGCCGAGTGCCGTCGTTGGCGATTATAAAAGCGCTCGATGTATTCGAAGACTTCGCTCCGAGCCTGAGCTCGGGTGTGCCACTGACTTTGGTAGACCAGTTCGAGCTTGAGGGTGGCGAAGAAGCTCTCCGCCACCGCGTTGTCCCAGCAGTTGCCCTTGCGGCTCATGCTGCTGCGGATTCCGTAGTGTGCCAACAGTTGCTGATACTCACCGCTGGCATACTGACTGCCGCGAATCCGAGTGATGCAGCAGTCCCTGGGCAGGTTGCCGCTGCGCCAGTGCCATATGCAGCGCTTCCAGCGCAAGCTTGCGCTCCAGCCGCTCGTGCAGCGCCCAGCCGACTACCCGCCGCGAGAACAGATCCAGGATGACCGCCAGATACAACCATCCCTCGAGGGTCCACAGATAGGTGATGTCGGTGACCCAGCCGGTGTCGGGTACGAGCACCGCAAATCGCCGCGCCAGCAGATTCCCTGTTATTGCCATTCCGTGGTTCGAGTCGGTGGTGCAGCGAAAGCGCCGGCGCTCCCGCGCCCGCAAGCCAGCGCTCCGCATCAGCCGCGCCACGCGATGGCGCCCCGTCTGCTGGCCACGCACCCGCAATTCGGCGTGCACCCGCGGACTGCCGTAGCGGCCGCGAGTCTCCGCGAAGATCGCGGCGATCGCGGTGGCAGTAACCGCCTTGGCCTTGCCGGTTCGGGCGGCAAGCCGCCGATAGAAGGCACCCAGAGCGGTCTGGGTCCGCCCGATGTTAACCGCGGCAATGCGTAGCAGCGCTGCCACCCGGCTGGAGGATCGACGGGTCTTGGAGCTGAGCAACCGACCACCTGAAATCTTGTTGCCTGGGGCCAAGCATAGCCAGGATGTGAAATGCTTGGCGGAGGGCCACTTGCTCATATCGTCTCCGCATTCGGCTACCAATCGGAGCACCGTGTACGGACCGAATCCATGGATCTGCGTCAGGTCGGCGCCCAATAGAGTATAAAGCGCTGGACGCGGGTCGAAGCGCGGTTCGTTTCTGCCCTTCGCATGCTGTACGTCAGGCAACGGTTTTTCTGGGGTCTCTCGGTCTTGGTTGAGGCGCTGCAAAACCGCCTCGATCACCACATCGCATTCGGCGATCTTCGCTTGATGGAAATCGTATAGCTCCAGTGCCTGGCGCAATGCGAAAACGTGCTCTTCTCGATAGTTCCCCGTTAGCGCTGCTCTCAAACGAATTCTTGGATCACGTGGGTAAAGGACCCGGTTATTTCGGTACCTTTTTCAATGCGATGCTAATGACGCCGGCTCGTCGCCGGAATGAAGATCTCAGGCCGCTAGGGCGTCGGGCGTCTGGAACGTCGCCACGCGATTCTCCGGTGGTCTCGGAGTGCTCTCAAGAACGCGTTCGGCTCAACTCGCGCAGCAAATCATCTACCACTCTGCCAACCTGACGAGTGATCAAACCTTCTTGCTCGCCACTCTTTTCTCGAACTCGCGAAGAAACAGTTCTGACTGCCCGTTTCGAATCGTCCACGGAACGAACCTAAACGCCTTGGCTACGATGCCGATTCACTTAAGATTTCAGCAAACGTCGCACGGTATTCAAAATAAAGATGAAGTCTTCAGGCGACTCTGCCTCGCCGAGTAGCGCTGCTCTTTCCAGCATGCTCATCTCGGCGAGACTTATCTTGTGCACGCGATGTAGCTGCTGGTTCCGTTTGAATTGATCCCACGCCGACCCTGTCGAATCTTGGGGAACCGATCTCAAGAAGTCTCGTGTGCCTGGATTCGCCAGAAGGAAGAGTTCCCGCTGATTCAATCCAAGCACTTTCGCAAGCTTCGCAATCGTTTTTTCCGACGGACGCCGATGTCCAGTCTCCAAGTGTCCGACAAACGGCATGGACACTCGTATGCGTCGGGCAAGTTCCTCTTGCGTCAGGTTCAGCTGACGCCGGCGTTCACGAATCAGTCTGCCGAACCGACTCGCTCGAGGCCTTATCTTGGGGTGCTTTCCATCACCCCTGGATGTCATCGTCGGATGACTGTCTCTGCTTCTTGACAGAGAATGTCTACCACGAGCATAGCTTCTTCTAGAATAACCGGACAGAAAAAGGAAGAGTCCTGTACCACAAGAATTGCAGGGGAAACGCAGGAAATCGGTCAAAATGCGTGTGTGCGAAATCCGCACACTGCACACTTTTCGTCTTTCGCTAGTCGGCAACGCTTCACCGCATCGCAGACTTCCCCTCGGTTCCCCATGTTGCACCTCAGCCGACCGGCAGCGGTGTGGCGACCGGCGGTGGACACCAATCAGGAGGACTCCAAAATGCCGGACTCTCAAGTTTCCTCAACCTCCGAGACGCGCGACTATCTCAACATCGCGGAGACAGCCGATCGCTCGCGTCTCGCAGTCAAAACGATTTACAACTGGATCAGCCTCGGCCGACTCGGACCACGCGAAGGCATCTGCCACGTCGGCCGAAAGGTCGTGATCCACTGGCCGACCTTTGAGATGGCGGTGATGAGAAAAGATTCGGTGGTGCGCTCATGAGGTCTCACAATGTTGCGATGGCACATCAAGCGCGGCCGCCGCTCCAGTCCAAGTACGACCTCGATCAGTTCCTCGCCGATCCCTCGAAGATAACCGGACTTCCCGTTGAATCACTCCCTGACTTGCTCGCGCAGGTTGTCTCGCGGGTCGGCGAACTAAAGCATCTCGAGGGCACGCTTCTCTCGATCCTGTTCGGCCAACGAAGCGTCGGTTCTCAATCGGGAGCAGATGAAGGCACGCTTCTCAGCGCGCCCCAGGTTGCCAAGATGTTCGATGTTCCAGAGTCCTGGGTGAGAGAACAGGCGAGATTGGGGAACCTTCCTTCGATTCGGTTGGGTCACTACGTGCGCTTCAAGCCTGCGGAAATAGCGCGTTTCGTAGCAGCCCGAGACAGCAACGCCGCTTGAAGATCCACGCAACCTCGGAATTGCGCGCGTCGTATTACTCATGAGCCCCACGCGAAGTCGGTGACTGCTTTCGATCAGGCTTTCAGGGACGGCCGCGCAATTGATTGCGACGTACGGCCGGTTTTGCCGGGGCGACCTGTCGTGGATCGCGCGTGCGGCCAGCTCTTTCCCGGTACTGGTCTCGCCAGTGATGATCACCGGCGCGCTCGTGGGAGCGGCTTCTTCAATCAGGCGAATGGCCCGGCGTATCGCTAGCGACCGACCAACCAATGTTCGCTCGCGAGATTAGAATCACAACCACATCCCGCCGGCACGTCTGCCGAAAATATTCGGCCTGTGGATAACCTGTCAACAGCTGCTGTTTGGTTAGACCGTGCGTTTAACAGAACCGTAATGGCAGTCTTAGCCATCTTTCGCGACGAAACTCTTTCCCGCGGCAATTCGAAATAAAACTGTCCGCGCGGAGCCACATCGCCACGGCGCAGTACTGCACATTGGCGCAGCG
>JAFAHS010000101.1 GCA_019237115.1 Deltaproteobacteria bacterium | reverse complement strand
CAGAGGAAGGCGTTGCCCACAAAGCCCACAGGCTCTGGGATCCGGCTAACAATCCCGCCTGTGGACTTGTGGACAACGCATCTATTTTATTTTTCCACAATCCTATCCGCCGGCCGTTTGGTACACTCACAAAGGTACAGGGTCCTGCGGGACCCTCTTTTTTATCTGGAATGGGCAGAAGCATTCGGTCGGTGGTGCAGGCTTCGGTCCTGTGCGCGTTGGTCCGGCGCGTTTCGCTGACGGTACTAACCATGTGCCTTCTGTATTCGCCGGTCATTCGTGCGGAGCCGACCGCGAGCCCCAGCGAGTCGCCGACTCCCACGACCGTACCGACGCCGGTCGCACTGAGCGGTCCGGCCCTGCAGGTTGCGGTGGTGGGACTCCGCAACGACCATGGACAGGTCTCGTGCAACCTGTTCACCGATCCACAGCAGTACCCGCGCGGTGCCGCCTTCAGGGAAGTTCGCACCTCCATTCACCAAAACAGCGCGCTCTGCGTCTTCACCGGCGTACCGGCGGGCAAATACGCGCTCGTCGTCTACCACGATGAAAACGACAACCGGCATTTCGATCAGAATGCCTTTGGAATGCCGATGGAGGGGTACGGATTTTCCAACAACGCGGCGCCCTTGTTCGATGCGCCAAATTTCGCCGCGGCTGCCTTCGAGTACGACGGCCGTCGTCTCTACACCGTGATCGACATCAGATACTAGCCAACCGCCAATTGCGCGAAGTTTCATAGGTGCAAGGTGGTCCGGCCACCGCGGACGGGGCGGCGACCCGGAGGACCGCGTGCTTGAGGTTCCAAAGCCGGTGGATTTCTGTTTATCGCGTGGAGCACCTTCCTTGCGATGCCCGAGCACCTCTGCTCAGCTCATGGTTATGAAGTTCGCAATAGATACACCGCAGTTCGGCCCCTACGCCGATGCCCGCGTGCTGGCGCAGCTCGCGCGCGAGGCGGAGGACGCCGGATGGGACGGGTTTTTTCTCTGGGATCACATCAACGTCGGATGGCCCGACCCGGTGGCCGATCCATGGATCGCACTGGCCGCGATGGCCTGCGCAACCAAGCGCATCCGCCTTGGTCCGCTGGTGACTCCGCTGCCGCGACGCAGCCCGTGGAAGCTTGCTCGCGAAACCGTGACACTCGACCACCTTTCCGACGGGCGCGTGATCCTCGGCCTCGGTCTCGGTGCCGACGTGTTCGGAGAAATTTCCACCTTCGGGGGACCACAGGACGACCACCTGCGTGCGGCGATGCTGGAAGAGGGGCTTGCGATTCTAAGCGGGCTCTGGAGCGGCGAAAAATTCTCTTTCGAGGGCCAACACTACAAGGTTCGCGAGACTCAGTTCCTGCCGGTGCCCCGGCAAAAGCCCCGCATCCCCATATGGCTCGCCGGAACCTGGCCAAGAAAAAACCCGTTTCGCCGCGCGGCCCGCTACGACGGCATCGTGCCGATGAGCGGCAACATCGAAACGCCGCTGACCCCATCGGACATCCGCGACATTGCGAGGTTCATCGCCGAGTGTCGCACCGCTGGCGGCCAGTTCGAGGTAGTCATCGCGGGCGAGACCCCCGCCGACGATGCCGCGCGCGCCCGCGACTTCACGGGCGCATATGCCGAGGCCGGCGCAACCTGGTTCCTCGAATCGACCTTGCCCTGGAAGCAACCGTTCGACGACTTCCGCCGCCGCGTCGCGGCGGGCCCTCCGCGCTGACGCGTCGCGGTTCCCCGCCCGGCCCCTTGGTCCAGCCGCGTGCCGGTGGATTTCCGCCTCCGAATTGTGCAGCCTCTAGTCGATGAAAGCAGTGGTAGTAGAGAAACCCGGCGACGAGTCGGTACTCAAAATCGGAGATGTTCCGGATCCGGTTTGTGGAGACGAGGACCTTCTGATTCGCGTCAAGTGCGCGGCCCTGAACCGTGCCGACCTCATGCAGCGCCAGGGCTTCTATCCGCCTCCCCCGGGTGCCTCGGAAATTCTCGGCCTGGAATGCGCGGGCGAAGTGATCGAGCTAGGGAAGAGGGTGAGCGGATGGCGGGTCGGCGACCGCGCGATGGCCTTGCTCCCGGGCGGTGGTTACGCCGAAAAGGCGGTCGCACACTATGGCTCTGCCATGAAGGTGCCGCACGCGCTGAGCGACGAGGAGGCGGCAGCGCTGCCAGAGGTTTTTCTAACTGCCTTTCTGAATCTCTTCTCGCTGGCCCAGGTGCAGCGCGAAGAAAACGTTCTAGTCCACGGCGGCGGCAGCGGGGTCGGCACCGCGTCGCTGCAACTGCTGCGCGAGGCGGGCGCGCGTGCGATCGTCACCGCGGGATCCGACGAAAAGTGTCAGCAATGTCTCAAGTTCGGCGCTGCCGTTGCGATAAACTACCGCAAGGGCCCATTCGCGCCCCAGGTCAAGGCTGTAACCGACGACCGCGGTGCCGACATCATTCTGGACAGCATCGGCGGCGCCTACTTTGCCGAAAATCTCGACGCGCTCGCACACGGCGGCCGCCTGGTCCTGATAGGCCTGATGAAAGGCGCCACCGCCGAAATTAACCTCGCTACAGTTCTGCGGCGCCATTTGAAAATCTTCGGCTCTACCCTGCGAAGTCGCTCCGTCGCCGAGAAGGCAAAGATCGTGCGTGACTTCCTGGGTCGCTTCGGCACCGCGCTCGAGGCGGGCAAGTTGCGCCCGCCCGTCTACAAAGCCTTTTCGGTGAGTCAGGTGCGAGATGCACATCGCATGATGCAGGCCTCCGAGCACTTCGGCAAAATCGTGTTGCGCTTGGCCTAGCTGGGGACCCACCGGTCCCTCGCAGATTCAATCCGGGAACCGTAAACGCGGCCTGTGGGAGCGGTCGCCCGAGGGGAAGCCAACCACGCCTTGTCTTCGTTCTGCGCGACGGTCGATTGCCGCGGGGTTCGTGTTGACTGTAAAAAGGCGCAACACTACTCTCAGCGCTGGTCGCGAGGATCCAATGCGAGTCTACCCAATCCCATTCACCAGCTCTCCCTAAGCGAGAGAATCCCTTCGTAAACCGGCTGAGAAACGCCTCGGACTGCGAAGCCCGGGGCTTTTTTATTTCTGCACGATGAGAAAGGCACATGCGCGAGCAGGCACAAATCGACAATTCCGCCCCGGGCTTCCAGCCGGCGAGTCGCTCCCTGTATCGCCACGCGGACTTCATGAAGCTGTGGAGCGGCGAGACCATTTCGCTGTTCGGCACCCGCATCGGCAGCGTCGCGATGAGTTTTGCCGCGGTCATAACCCTGCGAGCCACGCCGTTCCAGATGGGCTTGCTGTCTGCCGCCGGGTATTTGCCCAGCGTGGTTCTAAGCCTTGTAACCGGCGCCTGGGTCGACCGGCTTCGCCGACGGCCGATCATGATCCTCTCCGACCTGGGCCGCACCGCCGTCCTGGCGACTGTGCCGCTCGCCGCCATATACGGCGTGCTCACCATGCGCCACCTGTACCTGGTCGTGCTGCTGGCCGCGCTGCTCGACCTCCTGTTTGACATTTCGTATCGAACCTACCTGCCAACGCTGGTCGATCGGGAGCAGCTCCTCGATGCGAACAGCAAACTCACCGCGAGCAGCTCGCTGGCCGAGGTTGCCGGCTTCAGCATCTGCGGATGGCTGGTGCAATGGATCACCGCACCGTTCGCCATCCTTATCGATGCGCTGTCCTTCCTCGCGTCTGCCCTGGCAATCGCAATTATCAGCACGCCGGAACCAAGCCCGAGCGGCCATCGCGTGAAGCGGGCCCTGGTACGCGAAATCGCCGCAGGCGGCAAAGCGATCTGGTCCGACGGCCGCCTGCGCGCACTTGCTGTCGTCGCGTTGGTCGAAGGCTTTTTCTCCAGCCTCTTGGGCGCGCTCTACATGCTGTTGGTCGTCGACGCCCTTGGCTTCAAGCCGGCCGCCTTGGGAATGATCTTCGCGGTCGGCGGCGTAAGCGCGCTCCTCGGAGCGCTGACCGCACAGCGCGTGTCGGATTGGCTCGGTACGGGCCGCGCGATGATCGTGGGCTTGGCCGTGGGAGGATTCGCGATGGCTCTGCCTCCCCTGGCGCACGGAGCAGGTGCAAGTTCGGTGGCCCTCCTTGTCGCGCAACAGCTGATCGGTGATGGCGCACTGACTATCTATTTCATCAGCAGCGTTACCCTGGTGCAGACCGTCACGCCCCAAGCGATCCTCGGGCGCGTGAACGCGAGCTTGCGGTTCCTGAATCATTCCTCAACTTTGGTCGGTCTTTTGGCCGGAGGCGTGGCAGGCCAGTTCGTCGGCCTGCGGCCGACCATGCTGGTGGGTGCCGCGGGAGCGTGGCTGGCGGCGGGGCTGCTCGCCGTTTCGCCGATTCGGAACTGCCGCCCGGTCGGTGCCGAGCTTCGAAATCGGGAGGGCACGCAGCGCTGACGCACGATACCAAAACCCCGGTGCGGGATCCTGATTTTCTGGTTCTTTTGCGGGTGCTAGTTTTTTCCTTTCTCGATGCGTCTTTCCGAACTCGACTACGATCTGCCCGCACACCTGATCGCGCAGCACCCGCTCAAGTCCCGCGAGCAGGCGCGCATGCTGGTCGTTAACCGCAAGCTCGGAACCCACCGGCATTCGCGTTTCTACAAGCTGAATCAGTACCTGCGCGAGGGAGATCTCCTCGTTCTCAACGACACTCGCGTACTGCCCGCGCGCCTGCATGCGCGAAAAGAGAGCGGCGGCCGCGTCGAACTACTATTCGTGCGCCCGGTTGATGATCCGCCCGGCGCGTGGATGGCACTCACGCGCGCACATCGCGCCCTCAAGGAAGGCGCGCGCCTGCGTCTGGAAAACGGGGGCACGCTGCGGGTGGTAGGATACGCGCATGAAGGGCGTCCGCTCGTCGCCAGCGACGACGGTACGCCGATCGCGCAAATGCTCGGCGCGTCGGGTCGGCTCGCGTTGCCCCACTACATCCGCCGCGAGGTCGGCGCCGAAGATCTCGACGACTATCAGACCGTGTACGCCCGCAGCCCGGGAGCGATTGCCGCTCCCACTGCGGGATTGCACTTCACCGATTCCCTGCTAGCCGAATTGTCGCAACAGGGCATTCGCAGCACGCGCATAACCCTGCACATCGGTCCCGGAACCTTCGCGCCCTTGCGCGCGCCTCAGGTCGAGGCACACTCGATGGAGGCGGAGTGGTTCACGATTCCAGACGGCGCCCGCGCGGATCTGGATCACGCTCGGCGTACCGGCGGTCGCGTAATCGCGGTTGGAACCTCCAGCGTGCGCGCACTCGAGTCGTGGGCGATTACCGGCGACCCGGAAGGATTTACCGGGTTGTTCATCTTTCCCGGCTTTCGCTTCAAGATGGTCAACGCGATGATCACCAACTTCCATATGCCAAGGACCACGGTGTTGGCACTGGTTATGGCGTTGGCGGGACCCGAGTTGACCCTGGATGCGTACCGCGAGGCGGTCCGCCGCCGTTATCGCTTCCTGAGTTACGGCGACGCGATGCTGATTCTGTGATGGAGGGGCCAATCGAATTTTCCATCACCGCCAACGACGATCTGGCTCGTGTCGG
>JAFAHS010000095.1 GCA_019237115.1 Deltaproteobacteria bacterium | reverse complement strand
GCCACCCAAGGATTCGCTGGCGACGGGGGACCGGCCGCTCGCGCGGAGCTGGATTTGCCCGTTGGGATCGCTACCGACTCCTCAGGAAATTTATATTTCTCGGACAGCGCCAATAATCGCATCCGCGCCGTGAACACCTCGGGCATCGTCAACACCATTGCTGGCGGCGGCTCCGGGGGTGACGGGGGCCCCGCAACGAGCGCGGTGTTTTCGGGCTCCGCGGGCTTGGGCCTTACTCCTTCCGGCGATCTGTTGATCGGGGATGTTTCGGTTGGCCGCGTTCGTAAAGTAGATGCATCCACCGGCGATATTTCGACGATTGCCGGCAACGGCATCCGCGCCAGCGGGGGAGACGATGGTCCCGCGACCAGCGCGGAAATCGGATTCCTCCTCTTCGTCGCCGCAGATCGCTCCGGAAATACCTTCCTGGTGGACAATACGGCGGTGCGCCGTATTGACGCAGCTACACAACTTATCACCACGGTGGTCCCGTCCGGCAGCTTCTCCAGCCCACCGAATGGAATCGCCATAGGCACCCTGGGAGAGCTTTATCTTTCTGATCTGAGCAAGAGCGTGGTTGACCGTGTGGACCCGGCAACCGGTGCGCTGACTGTCGTCGCAGGCACATCCGATGTGTCCGGATACTCAGGCGATGGAGGCCCGGCCACCAGTGCGGCTTTGGATACCCCGGCGGGGCTTGCTATCGATAGCGCCGGCAACCTGTTCATTGTGGACCAGCGCAGCAACGTCGTGCGGCGCGTGGACGCGGCAACCGGGGTCATCACCACCATTGCCGGCACCGGCACTGCGGGCTACAGTGGGGACGGCGGACCGGCGGCGAGCGCCCAGCTGAGCCTTCCGTTTGCAATGGCCCTCGACACCTTCGGCAATCTTTTCATCGGCGAGGGCCGCAACAAGCGAATCCGTCGGGTCTCCGCGATCACAGGACTCATTTCCACGGTAGCTGGGAACGGCACCTCGATTTGGAGCGGCGATGGCGGAGACTCGCTTCAGGCCGGCATCGGCAGCACCTTTGCTTTGGCCGCCGATTCGCACAGCCACCTCTTTCAATCCGACCCGGATTTTAACCGGGTTCGCCAGATTCTCCTTAGTCCCCAGGCAAACCTCTCGTTAACCAGCCTCGCGTTCCCCGCAACGCCTGTCGGACAAACCAGCGCGGCGCAATCCGTCGTCCTGACAAATGCCGGCGACGGCGCCATGGTCATCACCGGCATCGCCCTGGTTGAGCGCAACGCATCAAACTTCAACCAGACGAATAACTGCGGCGGGTCGCGCTCCATTCTCGCTCCCGGAGCATCGTGCGTTCTTACGTTTACTTTTTCACCTTCTGTGCCGGGCAATGAATCTGCCACCCTTCAAGTCAGCGACGACGCGAAGGGAAGCCCGCACACGGTCCTGCTGAGCGGCACCGGCACGTCCACCACAGCGGGGTTCACGCTTACCGTTGTGGGCGGCGCAACGGCTTCCGTGCAGCCCGGCAGCGCGGCAAACTTCACGGCGATTCTTCAGCCGAACCCCGGCTTCATCGGCCCGATCACGCTGACCTGCTCGTCGGCGATCCCATCTGCGATTTGTACGTTGGCCCCGGATTCGATAAGCGTAATGACAACCCCGAGTTCCGCGTTTGGACTGACCATTACCTTGCAAACCACCGGAATGACGCAATCCGCAGCAGAACGAAGAGAGCCGCCAACAATGCCATCGCTTCCCTTTTCCGTGACGATCGGCGGAGTAGCGCCGCTGGCAATATGGCGGCGAAAGGCATCAAGCAGGCGAGGTTCCCGCGGTTGGCTCTCCGGAGCCGCGGGCGCAGGACTGGCATCGACGTGGGCCGCACTCGTGCTGATGTCGGTGATGGCGTTCACGGGTTGCGGGACCAATCGGTCGCATGCCGTTTCCAACGCCGCAGCCACACCGCCGGGAACCTACCAACTGTCCGTCGTCGCGACCGCGCCAGGTGGTGTCAGTCGTTCCATAAAGCTGACAGTTAAGGTGACCTGACGTCCGTTCGGTCGAGGCGGTTGGTCTTCAGTGGTATGGGTGGCACTGCTTCCGTCCCGGAATTGCGTCCAACCTGTACGCGCTGGGAGCCAGTGACAAGACCGTGCAGCGGGTTCTGTGCCATGCCCGTCCTCGCCTCACTAAAGAGCGTTATCTCAAGACCTTCGTTCCTTCGGTGTTTGAGGCGATGGAGCGCTTGCAGGCGACGGTGGAAGTGCTGGAGCAGAGTCCCGCA
>JAFAHS010000066.1 GCA_019237115.1 Deltaproteobacteria bacterium | reverse complement strand
AGAGGGTCTGGGTCGGATGCTCGCGACTGCCGTCCCCGGCGTTGAGAACCGGACACGGCGCATACTCTGCCGCGACCCGCGCAGCGCCGTCATGGGGATGGCGCAGTACGATGAGGTCGGCGTAGGCGCTTACGATGCGTACCGTATCGGCCAGGCTCTCCCCTTTGGCCGCGGAACTCGCGCGCATATCCGCGGAGCTGATGACCGCACCGCCGAGCCGGTGCATGGCCGATTCGAAGCTCAAGCGGGTTCGAGTCGATGGCTCGTAGAACAGCGTCGCCATGATCAAACCGTCGGCGGCCGCCGGGTTCGCGCCGCGGGCGAGCGCATCCGCAAATTCGTCCGCGAGCGTGAAGACCCGCTCGATCTCCGGCAGCGTGAGATCGTCGATCGATACCACGTCGGTTTTGTGGAGTCGGGCCATCAGGGTTGCGCGCTGCGCATCACTTTCCGTTTCCGATCACGACCGCATCGGCACCATCTACTTCGGCCAGGCGTACGTACACCCGCTGCCCTTCCGGCGCCTTGATATTTTTGCCCACATAGTCCGCGCGAATCGGCACCTCGTGTTCGCCGCGGTCCACCAACACGGCCAGCTGAATCGACTCCGCGTGGCCCAGGTCAGCGAGCGCGTCAAGGGCGGCGCGCACGGTGCGGCCCGTGTAGAGAACATCGTCGACCAGCACCACCCGCTTACGGTCGAGAGAAAAAGGAATATCGCGACCGAGCAGGCGAGGATCTCCGGGGCTGCCTTTGCCGTCGTCACGATACGAAGAGATGTCAAGGGTGCCGACCGCGATGCTACCCGCGCCGTTCGCGTTGAGTTCGACCGCGAGCCGCTCGGCCAGGCTCGCGCCGCGCCGCACGATGCCAATAAGCGCAAGGTTTTCGGCGCTGCCGTGGTGCTCGGCTATTTCATGTGCGATCCGCTTGATGGAGCGCGCCACCGCGGTGGCGTCGAGAGCGATCTCCGGCTTGGTGCTCATGGCCGCGGGCGAAAAAAAACCCGACTGCGGGAGCAGCCAGGCTGAATGCTAAGGTAATTCATCTGTCCAACCTTCCCGCTATCTCAGTAGCGGATTAAAGGTTAGTTCTTTTGTAACCGCGCACGATCTTCGGGTCAAGAGGCGCGCGCTGTCGAATGGTCAGGCGCTCTTCTTGCGCTCCAGCTTTTTCAAGCGCTGGTCCTGATCCTTGGTCTGAATGGTGATTCGATCGTCGAAGCGATCGAACTTCTGTACCAGGCTCTGCAGGGCTTTATTGGTCTTGTTGAGTTCGATGGCGAGCTTCTTGGCGGTCGAATCGGCTGACAACGCCAGTTCGCGTTTCAACGCCTTGGCGCTTTCGCTCATTTCGCGCACCAGTTCGTGTTGAATCGCCTGTGCATCGCGCTGCGCCTGCTCCTGGGCGGCGGCACCGCTGGTGGTGAGGCGCGCGGCGGTGGTATCGACGGTGCGCGTAGCCTCGGCACTCAGCTGTTCGCGGAATTCCACGCGGGTACGACCCAGTGTTTCACCAAGCCGCACCATCTCCGCGCCCAGGTCCGACCTGAGCACGCCCAGGCCGCGGCGATTTTCAGCAATTTGGTCGGAAAGGAACCGAATCTGTCCCCCGACTTCCGCAAACTGCCCGAGCAGTTCCTGGCGCAGCGAATCGATGCGGCCGCCAAACCCGGTCACCGCTTCAATCACCAACTCGAACCGCGCCCCCAGCTCTTCGAGCATCGTTCCCAATCGCTCCGCTGCTTGGTCGGCCACTCAAGCCTCCTTCCGTCCCTCAATGAACGAGCATCCCGAAGCGTGACCAGCGCACCGGCGGCAAGCCATCGTGATCGCTGTCCCACGACCAGTAAATTACCAGCGCCCTGCCCTCGACGTCGTTCTGATCGACAAACCCCCAAAACCGGCTGTCGTAACTGCGGTCGCGATTATCCCCCATCACGAAGATTTTTCCAGGGGGGACCTGGACCGCACTGGAGTTGTCGCGCGGGGAAATGGGCGAGCGATCCC
Source organism: Deltaproteobacteria bacterium (assembly GCA_019237115.1). Classification (GTDB taxonomy): domain Bacteria; phylum Desulfobacterota; class Binatia; order Binatales; family Binataceae; genus JAFAHS01. The sequence goes on along the minus strand of JAFAHS010000066.1, from coordinate 12,959 downwards.
GGTCGGCAACCTCGAAGTGGCCATGAGGATCATTCATCGGCTGGCCGTTGAGCCAGACGTGTCCGTCCTTCACCTGGATGGTATCGCCGGGCAGGCCAATGACGCGTTTGATGAAATCCTTGGTCCGGTCCGGAGGAAAAACGAACACCACCACGTCGCCGCGATGGATCGCCTCGAAATGCATCAGGTACCGCCCATACGGCAGCCCGGGGATTTCCAGGCCCAGAATCGAGTCCGGCATGCGCAGCCCGTAGATCATCTTGTTGACCAGGATGTGGTCGCCGATGAGCAGGGTGGGCTCCATGGAACCCGAGGGAATCTTGTACGCCTGGATAAAAAACGTGCGAATGAAGATGGCGAGCACCAGCGCGATTGCGAGCGCTTCGGCATATTCGCGGGCCGCCGATTTCTGCCGCGTGGATGGGGAACCGGCACTCGCGCGGGGGAGTTCCGTCGACTTCAGGTCTCGTACTGGTTGTGCCACGCCCGACCTCTTCCGTTCTGCTTAACCACCGAGCGATCGGCCAAAGCGCGCCCAGCGAATTGGCAGCCCGCTCGCGTCACCGTCCCAAGACCAGTAAATCACCAGCGCCCGCCCTTCCACGTCGTTCTGGTCGGCGAATCCCCAATACCTGCTATCCTCGCTATGATCGCGGTTGTCCCCCATCACAAACAGGCGCCCCGGGGGGACTTCGACCGGACCAACGATGGTTCCGCTGGCGTCCATGAAGCCAAAGCTGTCGCGCGGAACTTCGAAGCGCTGCCCGTCCGGAACCTCGAGGTGGGCATGCGGATCGTTCATGGGACTGCCGTTAAGCCACACCCGGCCATTCCTTATCTGCACCTTGTCGCCGGGCAGGCCGATCACGCGCTTGATCAGATCCTTGTCGCGCTCCTGTGGATGAACGAACACGATTACATCGCCGCGGTGGATATCTCCGAAGTGCATCAGGTAGCGCCCGAGCGGCAAGCCGTCCAGGTGCAGGCCGAAAATCGAGTCGGGCAGCCTGATCCCATACGCCACCTTGCTCACCAGGATGTGATCGCCGATCAGCAGGGTGGGTTCCATGGAACCCGAAGGGATCAGGTACGCCTGGATGAAGAAGGTGCGAATGACCAGCGCGAGGACCAGCGCAATCAGCACCGCCTCGAGGTACTCACGAGCGACCGATTTCTTTGGCCAGACGGCGACCTGGAACGTGTCGCCGGCCGGAGGCTGCTCGGACGATGCGAGTGCCCTCCCGGGATCTTCCACGGGCGGGGTCACTCGCCCACCTTCAGCAAGGCCAGAAAGGCTTCCTGCGGAATCTCAACCCTTCCGACCTGCTTCATTCGTTTTTTGCCTTCCTTTTGTTTTTCGAGCAGCTTGCGCTTGCGCGTGACGTCGCCGCCATAGCATTTGGCGGTGACATTCTTTCGCAGCGGTTTGACCGACTCGCGCGCAATGATCTTCGCACCGATGGCGGCCTGGATGGCTACTTCGAACATCTGGCGGGGAATCAGTTCGCGCATCTTCTCGCACAAAGCCCTGCCACGCTCGTAGGCCTTGTCACGATGCACGATGATCGACAGGGCGTCGACTACCTCGCCATTGATTCGAATGTCCAATTTAACCAGAGGCCCGGCCCGGAAGTCCAGAAACTCGTAATCGAGCGACGCGTAGCCGCGGCTGGCCGATTTGAGGCGATCGTAGAAGTCGAAAACGATCTCCGCCAGCGGAAGCTCGTAGTGGAGGATCACCCGCTTGTCCCCGAGAAAACGCATGTCGCGTTGGATACCGCGGCGCTCCTCGCACAGATTCATCACCACGCCGAGGAATTCCTCGGGCATGTGGATGGAGGAGAGAATGAAGGGTTCCTCGATCGCCTCGACACTGTTCTCGGGCGGCAGCAGCGTCGGGTTATCGACCAGCAGGGTCTCCCCCGCCGTGGTCCGCACCTGGTAGGCGACCGTGGGCGCGGTCACGATCAGGTTTATTCCAAACTCACGCTCGAGCCTCTCCTGCGCGATTTCCATGTGCAGGAGCCCAAGGAAGCCGGCGCGGAAACCGAATCCCAGTGCTTGCGAGGTTTCCGGCTCACAGACCAGGGAGGCATCGTTGAGCCGCAGCTTTTCGATGGCATCGCGCAACGCTCCGTATTGATTGGCCTCGGTTGGATAGAGGCCCGCAAACACCATCGGCTTGAGTTCCTTGAAGCCCGGCAGCGGCTGCGCGGCAGGTTTCGCAGCGTCGGTAACCGTATCCCCCACCCGCATGTCGGCGACGTCTTTGATGCCGGGAACCACGAATCCGACTTCACCGGGGCCTAGCGAATCGACTGGCTGCTCGTGAGGGGTGAAATGTCCCAGGCGCATCACCTCTCCGATTTTGTCGGTTGCCATCAGGCGCACGCCCATCCCGCGGCGCAACTCGCCCTCGAACACCCGCACCAATCCGATCGCACCTTCGTAGCTGTCGTACCAGCTGTCGAAGATCAGTGCGCGCAACGGCGCATCGGTTTCCACCCGTGGCGCGGGAATTCGCGCGACGATCGCTTCCAGTACTGCATCGATGCCGACCCCTTCCTTGGCGCTGGTCAGGATCGCGTCGGATGCTACCAGTCCGACGATCTCTTCAATCTGCTCCCGGGTCCGGTCGACATCCGCGCTGGGGAGATCGATTTTGTTGATGACCGGGACGATCTCCAGACCGTGATCGATGGCCAGGTACACATTGGCCAGAGTCTGGGCTTCCACCCCCTGGCTCGCATCTACCACCAGCAGTGCGCCTTCACAGGCCGCCAGACTGCGCGACACTTCGTAGGCGAAGTCGACATGGCCGGGGGTGTCGATGAGGTTGAGAACGTAGTTCCCGCCATCGCGGGCCTGGTAGTTGAGGCGGACCGAGCGCGCCTTGATGGTGATGCCGCGTTCGCGCTCGAGGTCCATGGAGTCCAGGAACTGTTCCTTGAGCTCGCGCTTGGAAAGCGCGCCAGTGCGCTCCAGGAGCCTGTCGGCCAGGGTCGATTTGCCGTGGTCGATGTGCGCGATGATGCAGAAATTACGAATCGAAGCCGCGTCGGTCATGTTAACGCCCGCGAGCGCGCGCGTCGCGAAAATAGCTGAAGGTCCGATCCAGACCCTCGGCGAGCTCGACCTCGGGCTTCCAGCCCAGCTCCGCCGCGGCGCGGCGCGGGGAAATGACCGAGCGCAGTTGCTCGCCGGGGCGCGCTTCGGCATGTTGCGCGGGCTGGATTTCGCCGGCGACCTGAGCCAGCGCGCTGTACAACCCGTTCACACCGGTCTCACGGCCGGTGCCGATGTTGAGCGCGAGACCGGAGGCCTTCGAGGTGAGCGCGTAAAGATTGGCGCGCACCACGTCGCCCACATAGGTATAGTCGCGGGTTTGCTTCCCGTCGCCGAAGATCGTGCAGCGCTGGCCTTCGAGCATCCGGCCGCAGAAGATCGCCACCACCCCCGCCTCCCCGTGCGGGTCCTGCCGCGGTCCGTAGACGTTGGCGTAGCGCAGCGCGAGGTAGTCGATCCCGTATTGAGCCCGGTAGAAGAACAGGTATTTCTCGGTCGCGAGCTTTGCGATGCCGTAGGGGCTCACCGGGCGGCACGGATGGTCTTCGTCGCACGGGAAGGTTTCCTGTTCTCCGTATATGGCTCCCCCGGTGGAAGAAAAGATGCAGCGTCTGACGCCGTGCTGTCGCGCGGCTTCCATCAGGTTGAGAAACCCGACCAGGTTCACGTTGGCGTCGAAGGCCGGATCGGCGACCGAGCGGCGCACATCCATCTGCGCGGCGAAATGATAGATGATTTCGGGCCGCTCGCGCGCCAGGACCTCCCGTACCGCGGCCGCGTCGCACAGATTGACCTGGTAAAAGCGTGCCTTGGGATTGACCTGCTCGCGCTTTCCCGAGGACAGCTGGTCCAGCACCGCAATCGGCCCCGCGTCCACGTTGACCAGGGCGTCAACCGTGCTGGACCCAATAAACCCCGCGCCGCCGGTGACTAGAATACTCATACTCATCACACCGCTGGTCTTCCCACTGAATAATACCGGATATCCAGCGCCTTCATCAGTTCGGGATCATACAGGTTGCGGCCGTCGAATATCACCGGCTGCTTGAGTTCGGCCTTGATGCGTTGGAAGTTGGGGCGACGAAATTCGTTCCATTCGGTGCAGATGAGCAGCGCGTCCGCGCCCTTGAGGGCCTCGTAGTTGGTCTTGTGAAAACTGACTTTGGAATCGAGCAGCTTGCGGGCGCTTTCCAGTGCTTCCGGATCGTGGACCCGGACTTTGGCGCCATGCGCGAGCAACTCCTCGATCACCACCAGTGACGGGGCCTCGCGCATATCGTCAGTGCGCGGCTTGAAGGCGAGCCCCCAAATCGCAAAACTGCGCCCGCTCAAGTCCTTGCCGAAATGCTCCGTGACACGCCTGGAAAGCAAACGTTTCTGCTGCAGATTGACGCTCTCGGCGGCTTTGAGCAGCGAACAGTCCTGCTGTTTCTTTTCGGCGGTATGGATGAGCGCCTGGACGTCCTTGGGAAAGCACGACCCGCCGTAGCCGATGCCGGGGAAGAGAAACTGCGATCCAATTCTGCGGTCGGAACCCATCCCGCGCCGTACCGCGTTGATGTCCGCGCCAACCGTCTCGCAGAGGTTCGCGATCTGATTAATGAACGAAATCCGGACCGCGAGAAACGAATTGGCCGCGTACTTGGACAACTCCGCGGACTTCGGATCCATCACCAGGATCGGATTGTCGGTGCGCACAAACGGCGAGTGAATGTCCTTTAAAATAGCGGTCGAGCGGTCGGACCGGCTCCCGATGATCACGCGGTCGGGGCGCATGAAGTCTTCCACCGCCGACCCTTCTTTGAGGAACTCGGGGACCGAGCAAACATCGATATCCGGCCGGCCCAGCCGCTCCATCAGGTCCTTTACCTGGTCATTGGTGCCGACCGGGACGGTGCTCTTGATCGCAACCACGTGATAGCCCTGTGCCACTTTGGCGATTTCCTCGACCACGCTGAACACGCTGGACAGGTCGGCCGCCCCCGACTGCCCCATCGGTGTTCCCACCGCGACAAAGGTGACTATCGATTGCTCGATCGCTCCCCGCACATCGACCGAAAAATGGATGCGACCCTCGTTCAGATTGCGGTGCACCAGCTCGCCCAGACCGGGTTCGTAGATTGGAATCTTGCCTTCGTTGAGTGCGGAGATGCGCCGGGCATCGATATCCACGCACGCGACATCGTTGCCGTTCTCCGCGTAGCAAGTGCCACTCACCAATCCCACGTAGCCGGTTCCCACCACTGCGATATTCATGCGCTCTAGAATTCCTCTTTGATCACGTAGGTCTGTTTGCCTTGCGATTCGTGATAAGTCCGCGCCAGCATTTCGCCAAGCAGTCCGATGCTGACGAATTGTACTCCAACCACCACCAGCAAGACCGCCAGCAACAGCGCCGGCCGGTCGCCGAGGTTGTGACCCAAAACCACCTTCTCGAACACCAGCCACGCGGTCCACAATGAACCCACTCCACCAAGCACGAAGCCGATCGTGCCGAAGACCTGGATGGGCCGGGTTGAGTATCCGGACAGGAACTTAACCGTTATCAGGTCGAGGAGGGTCCGCAGAACGCGCCCCACGCCGTACTTCGAGGCCCCGGAGGTGCGCGGGCGGAAGCCGACTTCGACTTCGGTTATGCGCGCACCCTGTTCCGCCGCGATGGCGGGGACAAATCGGTGCATCTCGCCATACAGGCGCAACCCTCGCGCCAGGTCGCCGCGATAGGCCTTCAAGGTGCATCCGTAGTCATGCAGGCGGACGCCGGTAATCCGGGAAATCAGCGCGTTCGCCGCGAGCGACGGCAACCGCCGCGACAGTGCAGCCTGCCCCCAGCGTCCGGTCCTCCATCCGCTGACCAGGTCATAGCCATCCGTCAGGGCCGCAAGCACCTTGGGAATATCGGCCGGGTCATTTTCGCCGTCGGCGTCGAGCGCCACCACCACGTCACCGCGCGCACTGGCAAACCCGCAGGCGAGTGCCGCGGTCTGCCCCGAGTTGCGCGCAAGCCGGATGACCCGGACCCGCGAGTCGGCTCGGGCAATGGTGCGCAGCACTTCCAGACTGCCGTCGTCGGATCCGTCATCGACGAATAATACCTCGTAAGGCCGTCCCAGCCCGGCCAGTGTGCGCCCGAGCTCCGCGTGGAGCGGAGTGAGGTTGTCGCGCTCGTTGAAAAGCGGGACGACTACTGAGAGGTCCATCGGGCGTGATGCGAGTCGGTTAGTTCGACGAAGGCGCGGTAGCGCTTTTCGACTTCCTCCCAGGTGAGCTTCTCAAGCCGCTGCAGGGAGAAGTCCTCAACCACGAAGGAGCCCATCACGCTTCCGTAAACGACCGCGGTGCGGAGAATGGATTCGCTCATCCGGCCATTGCGCGCCAGAAATCCCATGAACCCGCCGGCGAAGGTATCGCCGGCCCCGGTTGGATCGACCACCTCTTCGAGCGGATAGGCCGGCACCGCAAACATGCCTTCCTTGCTGAATTGGAGGACTCCGTATTCGCCGCGCTTGATGAGCACCGTTTCGGGACCCATCTTGAGAATCGCGCGCCCGGCTTTGACGAGGTTGTGCTCGCCGGTGAGCAGGCGGGCCTCGCCATCGCTGCACAGCAGGATCTGGATCCGGGGAAGGACGCGGGCCAATCCCGGGCGAGTGTTTTCGATCCAGTAGTCGTAGAGGTCCGCCGCCACCAGCTTGGGGCTCTGCAGTTGGTCGAGGACGTGTTCCTGCAGATCGGGGTCGTTGGGCGCCAGGTACGCGTAGTCGGCACGGCGCTGATCGGGCAATAACTCGGGGGTAAAATTTTCCAGCACGTTGAGCGAAAGCTTGATGGTGTCGCGCTTGTTCAGATCCTCGTGGTAGCGGCCATGCCAGCGCGTGGTCTTTCCCTCGCGCGTGGCGATCCCCCGAATGTCGATTCCCCGCTCGCTGAAGAAGGTCAGGTCACTCTGCCGGTAGTCCATGCCCACCACCGCAACGATACTGACCGGCGAAAAGAACCTGGCCGACACTGAAAAATAGCTTCCGCCGCCCCCCATGACTTCCTCGGCGGTGCCGGCAGCGGTTTCGACCGTGTCATACGCAAGAAATCCTACAACCACGATGCTCATCGAGTGCTCCTACGTTTCATCATGCGAGAAAGCTATTTCAGGTACTTGCCGATTAGAGGCCGAAGATCCTCGACGAGTCGTGGCGGGATAACGCCTGGGTCGGTGATAATGGTGCCCTCCAGCGCGCGCGAGCAACCGCAGGTCCGCTCGCGGCCGGCGATGGCCCGCGCGAGCCCGACCACCGCGTGCTGGGCGGTTTCGACGTTGAGGCGCATGACCCGCAGGATTTCTCCGATGTCGACCGCGGCCACACTCTCATGCCAGCAATCGTAGTCGGTCACCAGGACCAGGACCGCGTAGCAAAGCTCCGCTTCGCGCGCGAGCCGCGCTTCCTGCATTGCGGTCATGCTGATCACGTCGGCGTTCCAGGCCCGATAGAGATGTGATTCGGCCCGCGAAGAGAATTGCGGGCCCTCGATGCAGAGATACGTCCCTCCCTCATGAGTGGTTGCGCCGGCCCCGCGCGCCGCCCCGGCAAGGGCCGAGGACAGCTGCGGACAGACCGGATCGGCGAGCGAAACATGCACCACGATGCCGTTGCCAAAGAAGGTGCCGGGACGTCGCGAGGTGCGATCGATAAACTGATCGGGAACCACCATCTCACCCGGTTTGATCCGCTCTCTCAAGCTGCCCGCGGTACTGACCGAGACCAGGTACTGCGCGCCCAGCGTCTTCATTCCGAAGATATTGGCGCGAAAGTTTACCTCGGTGGGCAGGATGCGATGACCCTTGCCGTGGCGTGAGAGAAAGATGACTTCGGCGTCGCCGATGCGGCCGCGCAAGAACGGATCCGAAGGTTTGCCGAAGGGCGTGTCGAGTTCGATCTGCTCGATCCGCTCGAGCGCGGGCATCTGGTAGAAGCCGCTTCCTCCGATCACGCCGATTGTGGTTGTCGCCATCTGTCTTCCGATCTGTGCGAAGTCAGTCGCCGCACGCTGCTGAGCCATCCTTGCGCTTGGTTATTGGCTTAGGGTCTCTGGATGAGGCTCTGCGTAGAGCTGTCCGCACGCGGCTGCAATGTCGCGTCCCCTGCTCTCGCGAATGGTAGCAGTCAAGTTACCTCTATGCAGAATCGCTTGAAAGGCCTGCAGCGCGGACCGCGAGCTGGCCTGGAAGCCGGACCCGGCAAACGGGTTGAAGCAGATAAGATTCACCTTGGCCCGCACCGGGGCAAGCAACTTGACCAGGCGGCTTGCGTCGGCGGGCGAGTCGTTCACTCCCGCGAGCATCACGTACTCGAAGGTGACTCGGCCGCGGCGCTTGAGCGGCAGCCGCGAGCAAGCCTCGAGCAGTTGCTTGAGCGGATAGCGTTCGTTGATCGGCGCCAGGCGATCGCGAACCTCGTCCGTGGTGGCATGCAGCGATACCGCCAGATTGACCGAGGTGTCAGCGAGCAAACGGGCCATCGTGGTGGGCAACCCCACCGTCGAAACCGTGATGCGCCGCGGCGAGATCCCCATTCCCCAGGGCGCGGTCATGACTTTCAGTGCCCGCAAGAGGCGTGGATAGTTCGCCAGCGGCTCGCCCATTCCCATGAAGACATAGTTGGTGAGGACCTCGTCGGCGCCCAGCTCGCGGCGAGCCGCGACCACCTGACCGACGATCTCCCCGGTGCTCAGGTTTCGATGGAGCCCCATGCGCGCGGTTGCGCAGAACGCGCAGCGCATGGCGCAACCAACCTGGGAGGACATGCAGAGGGTAATCCGGTTGCCGGCTGGAATAATTACCGTTTCGATTGCCTCGCCGTCGGCGAGGCGCACGAGGAGCTTGCGGGTGCCATCGTCCGAGCGGCGCGCCGTCGCGACCAGCGGTGGTGCAAGTCTAAAGCGATGGTTCAGCAAAGTTCGCAGCTCCGCGGGCAAATCGCGCATCGCGTCGACGGAGTCCACGTTACGCCGATACAGCCAGTGCGCGATCTGACGGGCGCGATACGCGCGCTCGCCGGCAGCGACCACGGTTTCCTCCAGTTCGTCGAGTGACAGATCGCGCAGGTCACGCTCCTGGTTGGGTGCGGTGTCCTCTCCTCGAGCAGCGGCGATTGCTTCGGTCACGCGAGGGATTTTATCGGAAAACCGCCGATCAAAGCAGGCTCGGGTGAAACCCGCCGCCCCCCTTCGAGTCGTCACCGCCGGAGGGCAATGCTTGAGGGGCCGGCGCCCAAGCGCGCCCCAAATTCCCGACCCGGCGCAAGTCGTTTCAGGTCAGGAGTTCGGTGGTGCTGAAGAAGAAGGCTATCTCGCGCGCGGCGGTTTCGGGGGCGTCGGAGCCGTGTACCGCGTTGCTTTGGACGTCCACGCCCAGGTCCTTGCGGATGGTGCCCGGCGCGGCTTTGGCGGGGTCGGTGGCGCCCATCAGTGTGCGCCACCGGGTGATAGCTTGCTCGCCCGACAGCACGGCTATTACGACTGGGCCCGAGGTCATGTATTCGCAGAGCGACTGGTAGAATGGTCGTTCCTTGTGAACGTCATAGAAGCGTTCCGCCTGCGCGCGGGTCAGATGAATCTTCTTGAGCGCGCTTATCTTAAGCCCCTGCGCTTCGATGCGTTTGAGAATCTCGCCGGAGTGGCCACGTTCGACAGCATCGGGCTTTACGATCGCCAGGGTTCGTTCCATTTAATTCGCTCCTGTCAAATCTAGGAGGATCTCATAGGCACTGCAGATCAACCGGGACTCACCGCCGCTCCTCCGCACCCGCAGTACCCGACGTCGGGTCAGCAAAAGATAACTACTGGTGGGCGGTCTTTCCTTCGAGCACCTGCTTCATGGTTATTCCGAGTTCGGCCGGGCTCATCGCGACCGAGATTCCGGCAGCCCGAAGCGCCGCGATCTTGTCGGCCGCGGTCCCACTGCCCCCCGAGATGATCGCACCGGCGTGCCCCATGCGGCGACCTTTGGGGGCGGTTTGCCCGGCGATAAATGCGACTACCGGCTTCTTAAAGTTCTGCTTTATATATTGCGCCGCTTCCTCTTCGGCGGTTCCGCCGATTTCGCCGATCATGATAACCGCGCGGGTCCTGGGATCCTCGTTGAACAATTGCAACGAGTCTATGTGGCTGGTCCCGACAATCGGATCGCCACCAATGCCGATGCAGGTCGATTGACCCAGGCCCAATTGAGTCAATTGGTAAACCGCCTCGTAGGTGAGGGTTCCCGAGCGTGAGACGACGCCGATATCACCCGGTTTGTGGATGTAGCCCGGCATGATGCCGATTTTGCACTCGCCCGGGGTGATGATTCCGGGGCAGTTCGGACCGATAAGTCGCGAGCGGCTGCCGGCCAGGTATGCCCTGGCCTTGACCATGTCGAGGACCGGCACGCCTTCCGTAATGCAGATGATGAGCTCGATTCCTGCAGCCGCCGCCTCTACGATCGCGTCGGCGGCAAACGGCGGCGGAACATAAATCACCGTCGCGTTCGCGCCGGTCGCTTTGCGCGCCTCCTCGACCGTGTTGAAGATCGGAATGCCCTCGAAATCGGTTCCACCCTTTCCGGGGACCACGCCGCCGACCATCTGGGTGCCGTATTCCTTGCACGCCCGGGTGTGAAGCTGGCCGACTGCTCCGGTAATGCCCTGGGTGAGGACGCGAGTGTCTTTGTTGACGAGAATGCTCATTACGATTCCTAGGCCTTGATCGCTTGGGTAATGCGTCGCGCGGCATCGGCCATGTCGGAGGCCGGGATCACCTTGATGCCCGAGTCGGCAAGAATCTTCTTGCCTTGCTCGACGTTGGTTCCTTCCATCCTGACCACCAGTGGGACCTTCAGGTTTACCTGCCTGGCTGCTTCCACCACGCCCTGCGCCAGCACGTCGCAGCGCATGATGCCCCCAAAGATGTTGATCAGGACGCCTTTGACCCGATCGTCGGAAAGGAGGATGCGAAACGCGGCGGCAACTTTCTCGGTGTTGGCGCCGCCGCCGACATCGAGGAAGTTGGCGGGCTCGGCACCATAGACCTTGACGATATCCATGGTCGCCATCGCCAGGCCGGCACCGTTCACCATGCATCCGATATTGCCATCGAGATGCACGTAGCTCAGATCGTACTTTGCGGCTTCGGTCTCGTCGGGGTCTTCCTCGTTCGGATCGCGCAGCTCGCGGATATCGGCATGACGGAACAGCCCGTTGTCGTCAAAGGACATCTTCGCATCGAGGCACAGCACTCGACCATCCCGGGTCACCACGAGGGGGTTGATTTCAATCAGAGAGGCGTCGGTTTCCAGGAAGGCTTGGTAAATCGACGCGAGCAGTGCGGCAAACTGATTGACCTGCTTGTCTTTCAGGCCGAGCGCGAACGCTACCTTTCGGCCGAGAAAAGGCGACACCCCCAGGAGAGGATTGAGTGGTTCGGTGATGATTTTTTCAGGCGTCTTGGCGGCAACTTCTTCGATATCCATGCCGCCCTCGGTGCTGGCAATTACCGAGACCATGCCGGCTTTGCGATCGACCAGCATGCCGAGATAGAGCTCGCGCGCGACCTCGCTGGCTTCTTCGACATAAACCCGCCGCACCACCCTCCCCTGCGGTCCGGTCTGGTGGGTGACTAGCGTCTTGCCGAGAACCTGGGCCGCGAAGTCTTTGGCTTCCTGGGCGGAGGAAAGCAGTTTCACCCCACCGGCCTTGCCGCGTCCGCCCGCGTGAATTTGGGCTTTGACGACCGCGCGCGGCTGGCCCAGCGCCTTGAAAGCGTCGGCGGCTTCGTCGGGAGTCGAGGCGGGGTGTCCCTTCGGCACCGGCGCGCCGAAGCGTCCGAGGATTTGCTTGGCCTGAAATTCGTGAATGTTCATCTTGCTGACTTCCGAGTTAGTTACCCTGCGCTATGACCTTGTCCATAGCCGCAACGAGTTCCTGCACGTGCGCGACGGAACTGTCGAATGCCTTCTTCTCGTCGGGGGTGAGCTGAATCTCGACCACCCGCTCAACTCCCCCGGCACCGATCACCACCGGCACTCCCGCGAACAGCCCTTTGACACCGTACTCGCCTTCCAGATACGCGGCACACGGCATCAGTTCCTTCTTGTCGAGCATGTGTGCCTCGACCATCTTGAATACCGCGGTTCCCGCCGCGTAGTAGGACGAGGTTTTCATCAGATTGACGATCTCGCCGCCGCCGTTGCGGGTGCGGATTTCGATCTCGTCCAGGCGCTTGGCCGTGATGAGACGTTCGACCGGTACGCCGGCAACGGTGGTGTAGCTGCGGACCGGCACCATGTCATCGCCGTGTCCGCCGAGCACCATCGCGTTGATGCTCTGGACCGACACCTTGAGTTCCGTGCCCAGGAAAGTTCGATAGCGCGCGGAGTCGAGCACGCCGGCCTGGCCAACGATTTGATGCTTGGGGAAGCCGGTTATGCGCTTGAGCTGGGTGACCATCGCATCAAGCGGATTTGTCACCGCTATCACGAACGCGTTGGGCGCGTGTCGTTTGATTGCCGCGCCGACGTCGCTCATAACCTTGGCGTTTATCTTGAGCAGATCGTCCCGGCTCATCCCCGGCTTGCGCGGCGACCCCGACGTAACCACGCAACAATCGGCGCCTTCGATGTCCTTGATGTCGGTGCTGCCGACTACCTCGGCATCGATGCCCAGCACGGGCGCGCTCTCGGCCATATCGAGCGCTTTGCCCTGGGGCAGGCCTTCGATGATGTCATACAAGACGATGTCGCCGAGTTCGCGCAAGAAACACAGGTGCGCACAGGTCGCGCCCACGTTGCCGGCGCCGATGAAGGCAATTTTTCTCCGAGCCATGGGTGATCTCCCTGAATGGACTTCCTGAAAGTGATTCTT
>JAFAHS010000146.1 GCA_019237115.1 Deltaproteobacteria bacterium | reverse complement strand
TGCGCCAGCGCCGGTCGGCCGCCGCGAGCGATCTGGCCAAGCTTGCCGACAGCGGCGATGGCCAGCTCTCGCGCACCGACCCGGACGCCCGGTTGTTGGCCAAGCACGGACAGGTCGTCGCCGGCTACAACGTGCAGATCGCGGTTGACGACAAGCACAAACTGATCGTCGCCAGCGAGGTGGTCAATGACGGCAACGACACCGGCCAACTCCATGCCATGGCGGCGGCGGCCAAGGCGGCTCTCGGCGTCGAGGCGCTGAGCGTGGTCGCCGATAGTGGCTACTACAATGGCGAGACGCTGAAGGCGTGCGAGGAGGCGGCGATCACGCCCTATGTTCCACCGCCCGATCGCGGCCAGCGACTCAAAGCGCAGGGTCGGTTCAGTGTCGAGGACTTTTGTTATGACGCCGCGGCCGATGTCTATCGTTGTCCGGCCGGGGCGGAGTTGCGGCCGATGGCGGGGCAAAAGCGCCAGGCCAGCGGCAAGATGGCGATCCGCTACGCCACTCGTCGCTCGGTTTGCCGAGAGTGTCCGGTGCGCGCGCGCTGCCTGGCCGACAAGGGCGAGCGGCGCGAGATCGAGCGCTGGGTGCACGAGGACGTGATCGAGCGTCACCGGGCCCGCATGCAGCATGCCGGCGAGGACATGATGCGACGTCGCAAGGCGTTGGCCGAACACCCGTTTGGCACACTCAAATGTCGCGCCGGATACCGCCACTTTCTGGTGCGCGGGTTTGCCAGAGTGCGCGGCGAATGGAGCCTGATGGCGCTGTGTTACAATTTCAGCCGGGTGCTACGCATTATCGGCTTCGAGGGATGGCGGGCGGTGCTCGCCCAGCGCGCCGCCAAACCGCTCGATCAGCTCGTTACCGCCCTTGTTGAGGTCTATTGCCGCATCAGCCTTGGCACCATCGCGCTCCGGCGAGAGGCTTATGCACTCTTTCCGCGAGCCAAATACAGAGTTCTCTTTATAGTAGCATAGCGGCTGCAGATTTCTTGCCCAGCCTCTGCCCCTTTCGCACCGCTTGTGGTCCAAGAGACGGTTCGCGGCGGCTTGGATCTCAGGGCGGTTCTCTCGGAGCGAGATGAGGAGTAGGGCTATGCGCTCTATCGTCCGGGAAGATGACGGTGCTGTTGCTGTATGCCTGCAGCCAGGGGATCTCGTCGCCCTGGTCAATCCGAAGCCGAATGGCTCAGCAATACGAGTTAGGCTTCGCCGCTATATCTGACGACACTGTCCACAGCCACAAAGCCACATTGAGAGGATCGATGCGGAGCGCGGACCCAAAGGTGAGCTCGCCAATCCGGTGCTGTCTGGCGTGACGGCGGAGCATAGCGGAGCCGCGTAACGATCGCCCGGCTTGATCCCGACGCTACCATCGGTTCCAGTGCAAACACGCGCAGCTTCCGATGGTGCTGCTTTGCCTCAGGCCACGCAGGGGACTGACGGACAAAGGCCAGATGCTGCCCGCGGATGCAAGTTAGGCTTGGACTTGGAACGTGCTATGGTCTTGGGGATGCGAGAGATGGGCATTGCTCGAGGAAGCGTCGGAGCGTTGTGGTTGATGACAGGCTAAGGTGGTGCGTCCCAGCTGAACGAAACCAGGCACTCCTTTTACATACCCAGCGCAATGTCACGGTCGTGCCCGTAAACGCCTCCTCACGAAACAATTTCGAGATTTGCCCTAGCCGTTCGCCCGGAGGGCTGGTGAGTTTGCGGTCACCTTCGTGACCGAAGGGGAAGTGCGTCTGTCTCCCGGGTTCTGAAAAAGTCAGTGATCTCTGAGGGCGAACCGTTCCGTGATGGCAAGTAAGGGATTGTCCGCGAGGTGGGCATTATCCGTTGGTCGTTATCCTAGTCGAATGGCCAACCAATTTGACCTACGATTTCAGTGCTCTGCTCGCCTGCGTCGTCGCGCACGCTTTATCCGTAGTGAGCAAAGGAGCGAGGCTCCTCTCCCGCTTATGGCATCACGCGGATGTTGCAAGATCAGCGGCGCTATTCCGCTCTGCACCAGTAGTTTAGACGTCAATCGTTCAGCTAGAGCGATCGTCGATTTCAACGACGCGATATCGCGCAGCGGTGTCGATCTTGTTCTGCCGCAACAGAGATGATATTGCTGAAACCGCGCTGCGACCGCACGGTCGCGAACCACGCCCGACCTTGGCGGTGGAGATTTCGATTTGTGCGCGCGATCCGGTTCGCGACCTAACGTCGTGTTTCTTGATATGGCCATGTAAGACGCTATCTTGACCGCGAGCTCGTATGTGTCGACGCCGCACGACAAATTGCCTGGAGCCGATGCGGACCGCAAGGAGGGGAAAGTAGTGATTCACCCAGTTGTCCTTTACGGAGGCTCGGGCACCCGCCTGCGGCCGATGTCCCGCACGCTTTACCCCAAGCAGCTCCTCGCATTGTTCG
>JAFAHS010000127.1 GCA_019237115.1 Deltaproteobacteria bacterium | reverse complement strand
GCTGGAGAAGCGCTCATCCAGATGAAGATGCACGCGTCTTGCGGCAAAGGAGGATCGAATATGGCGTCATTCAAAGTGGTCGTTCTCGCGATGGGACTCGCCATCCTCTCCTCGGCGCCGGCTTGGGCCGGGTCGGTCAACACCTACCAGGTGACCGGCCCCGTCCTTGAGGTCAGGGACGATATGATTGCGGTGCAGAAGGGCAAGGACCGATGGGAGGTGGCGCGCGACGCCTCGACCAAAGTCAACGGCGATCTGACGGTGGGGGCAAAGGTAACCATCCAATATCGGATGATCGCTACCCAAGTGGACGTCAAACCCGGAAAGGCGAAGAAGTAGGCGCGGAACTGTCGGCAGTCCTTGCATGGCGGCGCCCTTTGGGCGCGGTAGGGAGAGGCGCCGCAAGCGAGCGTAGCTTCCGGGCCGGTCGGCGCCCTAGTCCTGCTTGGACTTGCGATACCCTGCCTTGATAGCGTCCGCTTCGGTCATCCACTGCCCATTCTTGGTTTTGCCGTACCAGCGGTCGCCCTCGGTGTGATAGACCTTGGTCTTCGCATTCACCCACACCATTCCGGGCGACGGCGGCGTTGCCCCGGGGGCAGTGGATGCGGCCTCCTCGGACGACTCGCGATGTCCTCTCTTGGACTTATGCTCGGGCGCAGCAGGCGATTCGGCTGCCGCTGGCGCGGCCGAAGGCGGCGCGGCGGAAGCGGGTGCGCCGCCGCCACCCTCGAAGCTCAGCATCGGCGCGATCTTGTCAATCTTTTTCTGGGAAACCCCCGCTTTCGAGAGATCCGAAGCGGAGGCGTACGGCCGGTTTGCGACAATCTTTGCGGCGAGTTTCTTGCCGATGCCTTTGACGCCTGCCAACTCGGCTTGCGAGGCCGTGTTGACATTTACCGTCTGAGCGAGGGCCGGACGCGAGATCGCAACTGCCAGGATGATCGCGACCGCCGCAAGTCCAAATATCGCGCGTTGCCTGGTCATCTTGCTGTTTCCCGTTCGGTCAAGCTTTGGATTTGACCGCGTCCGAAATCTTGTCTTTGAGACCGGAGAGAACCTCGCCTTCCTTCTTTTGTATGGCATCAGAGGCTTGGTTCTCGAGATCCTGCGCCACATCCTGCAGCGACTTTCCGGCCTGCTCGGCGATCTCATTGGCTTCTTCCTTCAACTTCTCTCCCACCTCAGCCTTAACGTCGCCCAGCGCCTTTTTGACCTGGTCTGTAATACTCATTGGTGTACCTCCGCGACCCATGGTGTACCCCGCGCTGCAGGGGCCCAGCGCACTGATCGGAAGCTAGCTTCGGACCTGGCTGAATGCAAACCGGTGCCGAGATTTAGCCGGCGTGATGTTGGGCTCCTCTATTGCTTGGCGGCTGGGTGCCCGTGGTGGAGTTGGTGTCTTTCGCGCTCTTCTCAAAGAGGCGGGGGAACCTGGTGCCTAGGGGTTGCCGCGCCATTCGCGAATCTCGGACTCGGGTGTTCCGCTCGGCCAAAATACCTCGGTGCCCCAATCCTCCGCTATTTTGCCGTCGACAAAGCGATACCAACTCATCGCACCAACAACGACTTTCTCTCCGTAGTCGGGTAGCCCGGGACGCCGTTCGCCGATCCATGTGCCCGTCAAGGTCCAGCGCACCGCGACCTTGTCGCCCTCGGCGATAATAGCGTCCAACGTTCCGTGAGTATCTCGAAAGAGCGTTCTCCCGTAAGTGGCGAGTTTTCTGGCGCCCTCAAGCCCGCGCAGCCAATTGGGCCAATTGGGCGAGTGAAACGCGAAATCCGGAGAACAAACCTCGTCAATGATGGCGAGATTGCCTTTTCGGAGTTCGTCCATGAATCGTAGAAAGATCGCTTTGTTCTGCTCGGCTGTCATCCTTCATCTCTGGTGCTCGAGGCTTCAGCACCGCGCGGTTTCACTTGGACTGCATGTCCGCCTTTCCGCTCGCCATGTCGGTGGGAAACGACACGTGGGTGTGAATGATCTTCCACTGATCTCCTTGCTTCTCCCAAACGTCGGTCACCCGAAATATCATGTCTACGGACTTTCCGCTTTTGTCGGTTCCGGTGAAATGTTGCACACTGTTCGCCAGGGCCATCTTGCCGTCGGTGTGGACGTGCAACGAGAGGAACTCGACTTTCGGATTCTTCGTCGTGTCGAAGAAATTCTGGAAATCTGCGCGGACCGCTTTTTGTCCGTCGTACTCGCGCGGGGTGCTGAGGTCGTAAACCACCAGATCGTCGCCGGGCGCATAGCAAGTCATCAATTGATCGACGCTCGTCGCCTCAGCGCACTTGTGTTCCAACGCTTCAATTTCGCTTTTCGGATCCGCTGCGGCCGCTGGCCTGGTCCAACACGCACCGAGCACTGCGACGGCCAAGGTGACGATGAGAAACCCAGTATTTTTCATCCAGATGCTCCCGATTGGGTGCCTAATGATCCGGCCCGCGCCACGGCCCCCTTGTTGCGCGGGAGCCTAGACTAATCTGTACCGCGCTGCAGCTTATGCAGCGACTATTGGTCTAACGGGTTTTCTACTTAATGCAAAGAGCGCCACACAGCTGAGATTTGATCCAGGCTATTTGTACCTTCTCTTGGCGGACCATCTCACCACCGGTTCCGGGACTTGGGCGAAGTGCCAGTCCCCATAGCGTGAAGGACTTCGTGGTATCCGAAAAAATCAGGTTTCAGATAGCGGAACTCATACCCGAACAAGGCTTCCCGGGGAATGGCAGACTTTCCTGGTGAGAGGACTCCCCAAGCAGTCAGGTGTTGCTCAGCGATTTTCAAGCGCAAGCCAGTAGTGCCTGCTTCCGAATCCTGACTGCGCGGACTGAGGCAGTCGCTCCCCGGCAGAAGGCCAGGTGTCGGGTCACGGCGGGTCGGGTGTTCCTTGACTTCTTGCCATATCCACTCCGCCGATCCCCGACTGGGGAGAGCCGCCGTCGTTCACAGAACCGTCATTTTGAATTGATAGAAATACCTACCCGGACCGCACAAGAGGGCCATGCAAAACCTATCGCTAACCGACAGAATCCTCGGTCGGCCGCTTGCTTCCGAAGAGGAGGACCGGGAGCGGCTCGGAGCGGTTTCCGGCATCGGGGTTTTCGGCCTCGACGCGCTCAGCTCTGCTGGGTACGGACCCGAAGCGGCGTTGACCGTTCTGATCCCGCTTGGAGCAGTTGGCGTTTTCTATATCGTTCCGATAACTGCGGCGATCTGTGCGTTACTCGCGATCGTTTACCTGAGCTATCGCCAGACCATCGCCGCCTATCCTTCGGGCGGCGGTTCTTACACGGTTGCCTACGAGAACCTCGGTCGGAACGCCGGGCTCCTTGCCGCCGCGGCTCTGATGGTCGACTACCTGCTTAACGTCGCGGTCGGGATCTCGGCTGGCGTGGGAGCGATCATATCCGCGATACCTCGCCTGCAGCCCCACACGCTCTCCTTGTGCCTGCTCATCCTGCTCGCGCTGACGATAGTGAACCTTCGGGGGATGCGCGAGGCCGGGCTGATATTCATGGTCCCGACCGCGATGTTTGTTGGCACGCTCATGATCATGATTGGGATGGGGCTGTGGGCGGCACACGCCGCCGGCGGACATCCGCGACCCTTGGTGGCTCCCCTGCGGGAGCGCAGCATGGTCCAGGTTGCCGGAGTGTGGCTCCTGTTACGGGCATTTGCGAGCGGCTGCACTGCGATGACCGGGGTGGAGGCAGTCAGCAACGGGGTGCCCGCATTCCGCCAACCCGTCGTCGCATCCGCTCAACGGTCCCTGGGCGCGATAATCGCGACCCTGGTCATCTTGCTCGGGGGCGTAGCCTATCTCTCGCACGCCTATCAAATCGTCGCGGCGGATCCTGGCAGTCCGAACTATGAAAGCGTGCTCTCCCAGCTTCTCGCCGCGGTGACGGGCAAAGGTATCTTCTACGCTATCAGCATCTTCGCCATGGTGGTGGTCCTGTGCCTCTCGGCGAACACCTCCTTTGCGGACTTTCCGCGGCTGTGCCGGACGGTAGCGGAAGACGGTTACCTGCCGCACGCATTCGCCAATCGAGGTCGGCGGCTGGTCTATTCCGACGGAATCTGCGTATTGGCGGCGTTGGCGGCGCTGCTTCTTATCGCGTTCGATGGAGTCACCGATAAGCTGATTCCGCTGTTCGCGGTCGGCGCATTCCTTGCCTTCACTCTCTCGCAGGCGGGAATGGTTTCGCATTGGAGCCGTCGGCGAGAGAAGGGCGCGCGCTATCGGATGCTCATCAACGGGACGGGTGCTGCGGCCACAGCCGCCACGACGGTGGTCGTGGTGGTGGCCAAGTTTACGCAAGGTGCATGGATCGTCGTGCTCGTCGTGCCAACTCTGATTGCCATCATGATGGCGGTGAACCGCCACTATCGCGCGCTCGACCGTCAGACCGCGGCAGTCGAGGAGTTCCTGCCCGATGGCTATCGTCAGCCGCTGGTAGTGGTGCCCATCGATCGATGGAGCAGGGTGTCGCGCCGCGCCATGCGGTTTGCCGTAACCATGTCTGACGAAATCCACGCGCTGCACGTCGAGTGCGAGCGCCACACCACCTCACTGCGGCGTGACTGGCTTGAGTTTGTTCAGGAGCCGGCCCGCCGCGCCAATCGCCCGGTGCCCGAGCTGGTGGTACTCAAGTCGCCTTATCGGTTCATCATCAAGCCGGTGGTGGAGCGGATTCTCGAACTCGAGAGAGAACACCCCGACCGGATGATCGCCGTCTTGTTGCCCGAGCTCGTCGAACAGCACTGGCTTCATTACTTCTTGCACAACCAGCGTCCCGAGATGATCGCGATGCGTCTGATGCGCTCGGGCAAACAACGCATCATGATCGTCAACGTTCCCTGGCACCTGCCGGACTGATTAATTTGTGTGCTGTCATCCGACAGAAAGTAGCTCTCCAAAACTCAGGCAGTCTCCGAACTATGCAAGCCGATCCAAATTCTACCGATCCGACCGAACTCGGATGACTGGATCACAATCCGGCGCATTGCATTTATCGGTCAGCAAAGACGTGCCGCTCTTCCGAGGCGGCCAGAGCGTCGGGCATCAATGCGAAACAGTTGCTCGATGAAGCCGGCTGGGGCATCTTTTCTTGACCGAATCCTGGATCGCAGATAACTTCACTAACGCGAGGCACGGCTGGCGAAGATTTTCCCGCCAACAGTGCCACGGAAACCGAGCGCCAGTTCCAAAAGGAACGGCGCTCCCGTATTTTCCGGTTTCGAGTCGCAATTCAGCGCCCGACGATCGTTCCCGCGGCGACGGTCCGCGGTTGCTCGCCACCACCCATTAGATTTTCAGGAGGGTGCCTGCATCGGCCGCTGGTCTAGTCGATTGCTCCATAGGCGAGGGTCCAGAAATCGGTAAACACTCTCGGCGGTTCCGGCGATTCCATCATGCGCTGGGTGAAGAGGATGCCCACCATTTCGTGTGCGGGATCAGTGTAGGCCGTGGTGCCGAAGCCGCCGTTCCAGCCGAAGCGGCCCGGGTTGTGAAAGGTTTCCGCGCGCGAAATGTCCACCGCCAATCCCAAGCCCCAGCTCGAGTGGGTACCGAAAAAGATTTCGGAGTCCGCGCGTTGCCTGGCGGTCACATGATCTGATGTCATCAGCTCCACGGCGGCGCGCGAGATAATTTGCTCGCGGCCGTGGCGACCCTTGTTCAGCAACATGCTGCACAACGCGAAGTAGTCCTCGATGGTCGAGACCAGCCCGCCTCCGCCCGACTCAAACGGCGGCTCGACTTGCCACGAACTGCTGGCCTGGTCGTCAAACAAGTCGAGCGTGTTGGTCTGACGATTGAAAAAATATACCGCCGGCAGGCGTCCGATTTTTTCGGTGGGCGTATGGAAAGCCGTGTCCTTCATTCCGAGCGGATCGAAGATGCGCTCGCGCATGAACCGGCCCAGTGACATGCCAGAGACCCGCGCGACCAAAACCCCGAGCACGTCGCCGCTCACGTGATACAGCCAACGCTCGCCCGGTTGCGCAAGCCACGGCAGCGAACCGAGTCGCTTGAGCCATTCATCGGCTGTGGGGAGTTGGGACGGCAGCCTCGGACCGTCGCCGCCAATCCCGTATTCGCGGATCAATCTCTGGATGGGATAGGTATCCGGCATCGCCATCACGCTGCCGAAACCCATGCGATAGGTCAGCAAATCACGAACCGTGATCGCGCGCAGCGCCGGAACCGTATCATCGGGCTGCGAGGAGATGGACTTGAGCACTCGCCGATTGGCAAGTTCGGGGAGCCAGAGCTCGATGGAATCGTCGAACCGCAACTTGCATTCCTCGATGAGGATCATTGCCGCAACCGCGGTGATGACTTTGCTCAGCGAGGCGATGCGAAAGATCGTATCGCGCTTCATCACCCCCGGATGGCCAAATGAAAGGTTGCCGAGCGTCTCCACGTGGACATGGTCGTGATGACTGACGAGCCAAACCAGCCCGGGCATCTCTTTGCGCTCGACATGTCCGGACAAGACCCGGCGCATTCGTTCAATCCGTGAGCTCGAAAAACCGGTCGTGTTCATCGGTCGGCTCCTTGTGCGCCGGGGCAAACCGGCCAGGTGTTATAACCCGAGGCAAAAGCCGGACGCCGGAAAGCTGCTAGTCCGGATCGCCCGAGCGGGTCATCGGCAACCACGATTCCTTCAGACTGGGGTCGACCCGAAGAGACGGTTAGACCGCGATGTTTTCGGGCGCGTTGCGCAGAGCGTTGAATACCGTGGTCGGGACGCGCAGGCGCTCGTCGGATTCGTAGAGTCGGCGGGTTTCGGGGAAGGCTTCGTCGCCTGCCATGGTCAGCGCCGCGAGCTGGTCGAGCAGCGCCGTCTTTTCCGCAGTGAGTTCGGCGTCGTTGCGGGGCATCATGCCCCACACGTCCCACGGTAGCAGTTCCATTCGATTCAGCGCAGCAAGGTCGCGCAGTATGTTGCCCGCGATGAACCACAAGCCGTTCAGGTTGATGGGGGAGAGTCCGAATGCAGCGGGATCCCCTCGCCCCGAGCGGCACTGCTGCCACGCGTCACCCGCGATGATGAAACGATCGCGAGGCACGTCGCGCGGATCGAAATCGACTTTGAAGGTGTTGCGCTGTACGGCGTCAAGTTGGGCATCCACCAGGATCCAGCGTCGCTGCGCGGCGTTCCAGTATTCTCCGACCCAGTGGTCCTCGAACTTGCCCGGGTTGAAGTAGGCTCCGAATCCCACCCGTGCCCGCGCCGGGATGCCCTGCTCGCGCAGCGTCGTGCAGAGCAGCTGGGTGAAATGCCGGCACACAACCGCCATGCGATCTTTGGGCTGGCGGCGGACGGTCAGCGGCTGGGGCGCGAGCTCGTGGATCCGGGTCAGCGCCTGCGCGAGCGGGCGGATGTGCTTTTCGTTCAGACGTACTTCGGGCAGGTTCACGTCATAGAGCCACGCCGTCAGGTCGCTGTGGACTAGCACACCCTGGATGGCTTCACACAGTTGGCCGAGGTCGGTCGGCAGCGCGCCTAGTTCTGCAAAACGCGCTCCCTTTGCGGTCAACAGTCCGTGGCCCAGATGGTATTGTTGCGGGGTTTCCATCGCTGCACTCTCGCTTCGGGACGAATGGTCACGCCCTGGTCACGTACTCCGCCAGGCGATCGAGAGAGCTGGTCCAGCCCCCGCGATGCAGATCGCAGGCGGTGACGGATTCGAAAACCGACTGCCGCAAGGTCATGGAGGTTTTGCCATCCTGCTCGGCAAAGGTCAGCTCCAGCAGGGTTTCCGGACGGGTCGCATTTCCGTTGGCATCCGCCCACGCATAAGTGCAGACCAGCTTCTCCGGCTCCACGATTTCCTGATAGACCCCTTGCAGCCAATGTTCGGTGCCCTCCGCCGAGTGCATGCCAAAGCGGTACGAACCGCCCGGGCGCAAATCCATTTTGCAGAAAGTCATTTCGAAACCTCGGGGCCCGAACCAGTGCGCCAGGTGCCCGCTATCGGTCCACGCCTTGAAGACCAGGCTCCGCGGTCCATCGAAGAGGCGCGTGATAACGAGTACTCGGTCTGCCGGCGCCGGGCCGGTACTGAGTCCTGCAGACATAACAATCCTCCCGTGAGATTGTGTTCTTTCGACTTGGTCCTCGTCGCCAATCTACGCGCTGCGACAGCCAAGGTGCGCCAGGTAGTTCGCAAGCCTGGCGAGCGACAAATTCCAACCGATAACCGCAGATTCGAACTCCTTGAGTGCTCGCAGCGAGGGTTGCGCTCTAGCTTCCCAACCCATCGGGCGGGTGGCCCGACCGGCATGCAGCTCCTCGATGGCCAGGCACGCGTCTCGGACCGCATCGGTCTCGGTAGCCGCGGCGCCTACCGAGCCGCCCGCGCGACCGGGATCCGAAAGTCGCCAGAACCAGCTCTGCTGTCCGGTCCATATTTCAAAACGGGTCCCTAGATGAGTTCGCATGGTCCCCTCGCCCTCAGGCACGAAACCGTTGGTGCCTCGAAAGAAAAGAACCCCGCAGCAGGAGGACCGTGAAACCAACCAGCAAGCCGATGCCCGCGACCATGAACGCGGTTCTCAGATGCGCGGCGGCCGATAAGGAGATTCCCACGCCGGTTCCGAGCGCGAGATAAGCAGCGATACAGGCCGGACACTTGGGCATCAGGGCCAGGCCGGCGGCCGAGCCGAGCCACCCGGCTAACCCGCCAAGCCGACCCCTTACTGGCGAGTGGCGTGGCCTGACTGCGCAGCATTGGTTTTCCATGGCTTCCTGCGTGCTGAACCCAACCGTTAAATAACCTACTGGTTAAATACGCGCCAAACCCGGATCTGTCAAGCGCGAGGAGTCTTTTGCGAAACGCCCCGAGGACAGCCGCGAGGGCGCTCGACTCGCATGAGCGGGGATTCCTCGGCGTTGGGCGGCTGCGTGCCCCTTGGACAGGGCAGGATCGATTGCGAGAGGCGGCGCGTGCCCTGCAGTTACTTGGCCGGCGACGAGGCCAGTGCCGCGGAGCAAAAGTCGACCAGGGCTTGCAATCCTTCCGCCGTGTCGCGCTGCGCGCCCTCTTCGGCGATGCGCTGATACAGGCGTGCGGCGCCGCGATAGATCGTCGAGCCGCGCTCCTCGCCGCCGAGAAACTCGGCGATCTCTTCCATCTCCGCCACCCAGCGGTAGGCCTTGGAAAACATGGCGGGGACTGAATGCCCGATGCGCCGCAGGATCTGCGGCTGGGTGCGAGCGAGTTCGTTGCGCAGCGCGTCGCCCAGACCGTCGCGCATGGCCGCCGCTACCATCGCCGTTCCCAGCGCGGTGATGCCTTTGGTCAGTCCCGCATAGCTCAGTTTGAGTCCCGAAGCCGCGCCGATCGGACCATCGATAACCGCCACCTCGAGCCCAAACTCGTTCAATTTCTCCAACCGGTGTGCATCGGCGCCCGAGGCGTAGAAGCGTGGACCGGGCTTGCCTGGATCCTGGGGTGGCGGACCGCCGATTATTCCCGCATCGACGTACCGACAGGGGTGTCCGGCGACCGCCGCGCCGATGCGCCGGGC
Source organism: Deltaproteobacteria bacterium (assembly GCA_019237115.1). Taxonomy (GTDB): domain Bacteria; phylum Desulfobacterota; class Binatia; order Binatales; family Binataceae; genus JAFAHS01. Next base: position 7,040 of record JAFAHS010000127.1, on the reverse strand, counting down.
GGTCGCCGGAGCAATCGCGTTGCAATCGGCGAAAACCACCCCGTTCGCTGCGGCGGCAAAGGCGGTCCGATATTGGTTGGCGACTTGAAGCGCGACCCCGGGCGGAACAATTGACAATACGAAGGCTGCATTGCTGACCAGCGCGCTATCATCGTTGACGATCTCGAGTCCTGCTCGCAGCGCGCGCCGTTCGCTGTCCGCGCTGCGCCCGTTTAGTGACACCCGCACGCGCGCGCCGCTCAAGCGAAGCCGCTGCGCGACCGCGGCGCCCATTTCGCCGACTCCGATAATTGCCACGATTGGTGGTTCGCGATTGCTCATGAAACGTCTACCTCACTACGCGTCAAGGCCGGCTCCCGCGCGATCTGGTCGGATTTGACGTGGTTCCCGGTTGCTATGAAATGGGTTCCTCACTTCCGGAAGTGACGCGACAACGCGTAGCACTCTCCGCACGCGCGCTTATTCTCTTGGCTACGGAATTCACCGGGTCCCGCACGATCACCAGCTGTCGATGAATGGATACTTCTTGGTAGCCCGCGGCCTTGGGGGCGGGGTCGAGCGCAGGGTCGCGGTTATCCAGCGTCGGGTGTCGGCAGGATCGATTACGTCATCGAGGAAAAAGTGCATCGCGTTGTTGAGCGCTTTTCCTCCGCGGTACATCTTCGCGACCATCTCGTCGAAGGCTTTCTTGCGCTCGACCGGATCCGCGATCGCAGCTAACTCCTTGCGGTAGCCGAGCTTCGCCGCACCTTCCAGCGCCATCGGTCCGAACTCACCGGTCGGCCACGCGATCATCGCCCTGGGGGTGTCGGGAGCACCACCCTGCATTGCATTCGCGCCCAGTCCGTACGCCTTGCGCAGCACGATCGTCAGGAACGGCACGCCGACGTTTGCCCCGGCCAGGAACATTCGCGACGAGTGGCGCACCAGCGCGGTCTTCTCCACCTCGGGTCCCACCATGATCCCCGGCGTGTCACACAAGTAGATCAACGGAATATCGAACGCATCGCAAAGGGTGATAAAGCGGGCTGCCTTGTCGGCGCCGTCGCTGTCGATCGCGCCCGCCAGGTGCATCGGATTGTTGGCCACCACGCCCAGTGCGCGGCCTTCGATCCTGACCAGCGCGGTGATGGTGGTGCGGCCGAAATGCGGCCGCAGTTCGAGCACCGAGTCCTGGTCGGCCAGGGTCCTGATCACGCCACGAAGGTCGTAGCCACGCAGCCGGTTTTCCGGAATAGCGCTCCGCAGCAACCGCTGATCGGCACACGCGAATTCGTCGAGCGATCCCTGGAAATACGCGAGGTACTTGCGCGCCACTTTAACCGCTTCGGCCTCGTCCGCAACCAGCACATCGATGACCCCGCTGGGGACCTGGACATCGACGGGACCAATCTGCTCGGGGCGAAATATTCCCAGGCCGCCGCTCTCGATCATGGCCGGTCCGCCCATGCCGATATTTGAATCGCGGCTTGCGATGACCACGTCGCAGCATCCGAGCAAGGAAGCGTTGCCGGCGTAGCATCGTCCGGAGACGATTCCGACCAGCGGCACCAGCGCGCTCAGTTTCGGAAAATCGTAGAAGGTGCGGGTGTGAAAGTGACCGTCGGTGTCTCCCGGCCGTCCCCCGCCGCCTTCGGCGAACAGCACCACCGGCAGGCGGAACTCGCGCGCAAATTCGATCATCCGGTCGGTCTTGCGATGGTTGAGATGGCCCTGGGTACCGGCCAGCACCGTGAAGTCATAGGCCATGACCACGCAGTGGCCGCGCTCAGCGCCGAACTTGTCGGCATTGATGGTCGCATGACCGGTGATGAACCCATCGGCGGGGGTGTTCTTGATGAGGTCTTCCACCGTCCGCCGGCGGCGCTGCGCGGCGATGGCGAGCGCGCCGTATTCGACGAACGAGCCGGGGTCGCAAAGATCCTCGACGTTCTCGCGAGCCGTGCGTTGCGCGGTCTTGCGCCGCCGGGCGACCGATTCGGGCCGCGCCGCATCCAGGGTCAACTCGTGACGCTCCATGACTTCCGCCAGGTCGGGGCGCACGTACTCAAGGTCAACGCTCGCGGACCTGGCCGCGCTCGCAGAATCGACCTCGGCCGGCTCGATGAACAGCAGCGCACAGCCTTCCGGGACGGTGTCGCCCTGGGCCACGGCGATGGTTCGCACCACTCCACTCAGCGGCGCCGCGATCACGTGCTCCATCTTCATGGCTTCGATCACGACCAGTTGCTGACCGCTGGTCACCGCCTCGCCTTCGTTCACTTCCACCGAGACGATGGTTCCCTGCATCGGCGCCCTGACCGCCGTGGTACCGTCGGGCCCCGCGGCCTCCGGGCCGGCGGGGTCAAACAACCCGGGGTTGGCTGCTGCCGGCACCGCGTCGTTGACGGCGGTTTTTCCATGCTCGAGCACCGCCAGGGGATCGCGCGCGTCGATGCGCGCACCGACCAGCGGGCGCAAGCTCTGCGCTTCGAAGAACCTTCGGCGCGGAGGCGACTTGGCCGCCGCGATCAGGTCAGCAATGTGTTCCTCGACGAACCCGGTATGGAGGTGGTTGGCGGTGAAGTCCGGATGTCCGATGATGGCCTGCAGAAACGCCAGGTTGTTCGGCACGCCCTCCATGCGAAACTGGCTCAGCGCACGCGCCGCTTTGCGCACGGCGGCGCCGAAATCCGCCGACGGCGAGTGGGCGATGAGTTTGGCGATCAGCGAATCGAATCTCGGATTTGTTGCGTAGCCCGCGTATGCACAGGTGTCGACGCGGAGACCCGTCCCTGATGGCGGCTCGAATACCGTAATGGTGCCGCTCGAGGGGCGCGCGCTTCCGTCTGGTGCCATGGATTCTGCGTTGATCCGCAGCTCGATCGCATAGCCACGCGGCCGCGGTGCTTCGCCAGAGGCCAGGCCGAGGTCTTGCAGCGAGGCCCCGAAGGCGAGTTCGAGCTGCGCCCTGACGAGATCGACGCCGGTCACTTCCTCGGTGACCGTGTGCTCGACCTGCAGGCGGGGATTCGCTTCGATGAACGCGAAGTCGTCGGCGTCGGGGCCGACCAGGAACTCAAAAGTTCCCAGCGTCGCGTAGCGCACGCTCTGCGCCATTTTGGTCGCAGCCGCAAGCAGCTTGCGGCGCAGCGCTTCAGGAATTGCGGGGCTGGGGGCAATTTCGACCAGCTTCTGGTGGCGGCGCTGAATGGTGCACTCCCGTTCCCACAGATGTGACACCTGGCCCGTGCGGTCGCCGAGAATTTGCACTTCGACGTGGCGCGCCATCGGCATCAGGCGCTCGAGGTATACGTCGGCGTTTCCGAATGCCGCGCGTGCTTCCGACTGGCAGCGGGTATAAGCCGCTTCGAGTTCCTTAAGCCCGCGCACCACGCGCATCCCGCGGCCGCCTCCCCCGGCCACCGCCTTGATGACCACTGGCTTGCCGCCCGCGGACTGAAAAAACGACCTTGCGTCGTCAAGGCTCGCCGGGCCGACGGTCCCCGGCAGCACCGGCACGCCGCAGCGCTCGGCCAGTTTCCGCGCCTCAACCTTGTCGCCAAACAGCTCGAGCAATTCCGGACACGGTCCGGCAAAGATGATGCCGGCCTCGCCGCAGCGGCGCACGAAGGCGGCGTTTTCGCTCAGGAATCCGTAGCCGGGATGAATCGCCTGGCAACCTGAGTCTTTCGCAAGTGCGACGATCTGTTCGCCATCGAGATAGGCGGCTGCCCCAGTGCCGGTGAGGCGTCGCGCCTGGTCCGCTCTGACCACATGAAGCGAGTTGGCATCGTCTTCCGAGAAGACCGCGACGGTGCTCATGCCGAGTGCGGCGGCGGCTTCCATAACGCGAATCGCAATTTCACCGCGATTCGCGACCAGCAGGGTCCTGGATTCGAGCGACTGCATATCTCCGTTGCTCAGGGGCGCCCGGAAAGCTCGCGAGCGGCGCTCCCGCTTGCTGACTCATAGCACGGATATCCCCGAGATTTCGCCGCAGTGAAGGCTCCGAAAACGACGCACGGCGGCGGACAAAGCGCGGGTTCTCGACGAATTGTCATTTCGAGAACTCGCCTGCATTCAAACGCTCGCAGAACTCGCGCGCCGGCAGAATGAGGATTCCGTCTTCGGTTCGGCGGACCTTTGCTTCCAGACAAACGACGATTCGATGCTGAACCTTGGGATGATCCAGAACCAGGTTTCTTAGGCCGCGCAAATGATCTGCGGTCACTTTACCGGTGGCCTTCGCCTCGATTGCGATTTCGACGTCATTAAGAATGAAATCGACTTCGATGCCGCTGGCCAAACGCCAGTAACTGAGGTGGGCAAAGGCTTCGTGGTATGCATTGTACGCGGCCAGTTCGTGAAAGACCCAATTCTCGAAAGCTTTGCCGTAAAGCTCAGAGCCGCGCGCCAGAGAGCCGCGTCGCGCGAGATGATTCACGATGCCGACGTCTGCGAAGTAGAATTTCGGCGCGGCGATTACGCGCCGCTTCGGACGCTTCGTATAGGCGGATAGCCACCGACCTAGCAGCGTATCCTCGAGGATCCCAAAGTACCCCTTGATGGCGTAACCAGAGACGCCGCAATCGCGGGCGATGGTCGAGAAATTGACCAGCTCGGTATCTGACAACGCCGCGATGTTCAGGAACTCGGAGAAGACCGGGAGATTTCTGACTAGCGCCTCGGCTGCGACCTCCTCCTTGAGATAGTCGGCCACGTACGCCTCGAGCAGCCGCGGCGGACGTTCGGAAAGATAGATCCGCGGCAGATAGCCGTGGTTTACCGCCCGATCCAGATCGAAGTCGTCGCCAATCTCGGCTGCGGTCAGACCGTGCAGCTCGTAACGCACCGCGCGGCCGCCCAGCAGATTGGCTGCTCCGCGTTTGACCTTCCGGGCGCTCGACCCGCTAAGCGCAAACTGAACGTCACGGTTTTCCAACAACCAGTGCACCTCGTCGAGAAGCTGAGGCACCTTTTGGATTTCGTCGATGACTACCTGCCGCACCGAGTTGGCGGCGGACATCTCTTCGCGAATGCGCTCTGGATTCTGCAGATAACGACGGTACTCCTCGGACTTGAGGAGATCGATCCAGAAGGCTTGAGGGTAGGTTTCACGCAGCAACGTGGTCTTTCCGGTCTGGCGCGGGCCCCACAGGAAAAAGGTCTCGGAACCTGGTGCCGGCAGTCGCAGGGCTCGCTTGAACATCAACCTCATTTTATCATGATTATCTAAGGCAACAACTCCAAGATCGCGAGGCTGGCTCAGCACATTTGCAGATCTTCCAGATTGGCCTCCAGCTGGTAGGAGGAGATGGTTTGAAGCGACGGCTCCGGGCCGGGGCGTCGACTGTGATTGAAAAGCGACGACCCTTTGGCGCGCGGATCTGCAGCGATCCTTCCGACGGGACAGCTCACAAGGAGAGCATCGGAGTGAGCATCCCGCGTCGCTTAACCCCTGGGCGTGCGGCAGGCGAGCACTCAGCCTGCGTCGAGCAACCGCTGCAGAAGCGTCCTTGGAGAATGGGGTGGACCATGGTGGTCGCGCTGCGGGTCGGTAGCGCAAGCGGGTGCGGAGGTCGATCGCGGTGGCTTGAACTCCGTCGGCTGCAGCCGCTCGGCGGCCGCCCACTGCTGGAATTGCCCTGGAGGTTTGGCCAGTACCCGAAATCGCATGCACACGGTGTCGCATCCGCAGCCGGAGTCGCAATTGCCGTAGAGGTCACCCGCCGATTTGAGGAAAAGATCCACCGAGCGTGTCTTGCCGGGAATGAGGTCAATCGGATCTTTCATCCCGACGACCCAGAAGCTGTGGATCACGTCCGCCGATGACAGCTCCAACCGGACGTTTTTGGTGCTGGGCAGGTACAGGACATCGCTGGTGCGGATCCCCAACGAGGGATAGTCGAATTCCCACCACCACTGATGGGCAACGGCCCTGACCCGCAGGTCCGGTCTGCTTGCGGCCCTGCGGCCTGCGACAGCGTACACCAATACACCACCCAGCGAGACCACACCCGCCAACAGCGCGACCAGCACCAATTTGGATTTCATGCGCTCACCTCCGAAAAAGGTTCGCCGCTTCAGTGTGGCTGCCCATAAAGCGCCTGCAGTGACTCGCGTATCTGCCCAAGGCCGGCGCCATGCTTGGCCATACCATCCGCGTCTTGCGCTTCGTCGATCCAGATTTCGCACGAGGCGGCATGGCGGTCGCGATAGCAGTCTAGCAGATTGCGGTGGCCGAGCGTTCAATCGCATCCGCAATAGCAATGAAGTTTCACGAGAAGGTCCGGGCGCCTGGCGACAACTCGAGGCCTTGCGCGCCTCACCTTCAAACCCTTGGGGGGTCGAGGGTGGTCGTCCCGACAACCTGTGCGGAGGTCCGGTTGCCCCGCGCAGATGTCTCGGCGCGGCTCTACTTTCGATACGAGAGAACGCTGATGCCCAACGCGATGGCCGCTACCAAGCAAAGCGCGCCGACAGTAACCGCAGTGGTCTATACGGATTCCGATCCATGGAGGTCGTCTAGTAGGCTACCGGCACGACGGTGCCGTCGCGCGCCGTCACCGCCCTGCCTGCGGCCGCCGCGTCGAGGTCGGCCACGGCCCGCGCCGGACTGATTTTGTCACCCCGGTACCGGAGCACGGCATGGCCATTCGGTGCCACCATGAACATTTCGAGCACGTGGTCGACGCTGCCATCGGCCTCGTGCTGGCGAATCAGTTTGAAGCGGGCCATCGCAGCGTCGATCTGCTTGGGAGTCCCGGTAAGGAAAAGCCATCCGTTCAGATTTGCGCTCTGCTGATTCGCATAGCTGCGCAGCTGGGCGGGGCCATCGTGCTCAGGATCGACGGTGATTGAAACGATGCGCGCTTTGGTTCCGAGCGCCGGCCCCAGGCGAGTCGCGATCATCCTCATGCGCTGCGTCAATACCAGGCACTCCCCCGGGCAGCTTGTATATATGAAATCGAAAAGTGTGGGTTTGCCCTTGAGCGACGAGAGGGCCACCTGCTGCCCGTCCTGGTCGACCAGAGTGATATCTGCCGGCAGGCAGTCCG
>JAFAHS010000107.1 GCA_019237115.1 Deltaproteobacteria bacterium | reverse complement strand
GCTGCGCATCCAGGTTTCAAGCACTTTCAGGTGGCTGGGATTGGTCGCGATGTCCGTGATCGGCACCTGATGCGCCCGCCAAAAGCCTTCCAGGTAGTGGCCGTCGATTTGCCGGGGAGCAGTCCAGCCTTTGGGGCTGCGCAGGATGACCATCGGCCAGCGCGGCCGGAAGGCTTTCCCGCTTCCCCGTGCTTCCTCCTGGACCTTGCGAATCTCAACTACGCAGTGCTCCAGCGTGGCGGCCATAGCCTGGTGCATGCTGTCCGGGTCACTTCCTTCGACGAAACAGGGGCTATAGCCGTAGCCGACGAACAAAGCCTCCAGCTCTTCGTGGCTGATTCGGGCGAGCAGAGTGGGGTTATTGATCTTGTAGCCGTTGAGATGCAGGACCGGAAGCACCGCACCGTCGGTAATTGGGTTGAGGAATTTGTTGCTGTGCCAGCTGGTCGCAAGGGGGCCGGTCTCGGACTCGCCGTCCCCGACCATCACGAGAGTTATCAGGTCCGGTCGGTCGTATACGGTCCCGTACGCATGCGAGATGCTGTAGCCGAGTTCTCCGCCCTCGTGGATGCTCCCCGGCGTTTCGGGAGTGGCATGGCTACCGATCCCGCCGGGAAAACTGAACTGCTTGAAGAAACGCTGCAGCCCGCCGAGGTCCTGGCTCTTGTCCGGATATACTTCGGAGTAGGTACCTTCGAGGTAGGCATTGGACAGCACGGCGGGCGCTCCGTGCCCGGGACCTGATACGAAAATTGCGTTCAGATCGTATTTGTTAATCAAGCGGTTGAAATGGATGTAGGTAAAACTCTGGCCGGCGTCCGAGCCCCAGTGGCCGAGCAACCGTGGCTTGGTTTGCTCGAGTGTCAGTGGTTCACGCAGCAGGGGGTTTTCCTTGAGGTAAAGCATTCCAAGCGACAGATATAGGCTGGCGCGCCAGTACGCGTCGATCTTGCGCAGGTCTTCCGAACTGAGCGGTGCCCCTTTAACCGTCGCGCGGGCTTGGCCGTAAGCTGATATGGCCGATGTCTTTTGGTCGTACGAAACCCCATCTGGTTTTCTTGCGTAGGTGCTCATGTTCCGAATTTTCTCTCCTCGGCTGGTCAGTCCGTATTACGAAACTGTTAACGAGCGAAGTTTTTTCTCGATAGCTCGACGAAGGCATCGCGGCCGAAACACAAAGCATGGACCATCGCACCTGGGATCGCCACCCTAGCCGACGGCGGCCAGAGCGACTCTTCAGCGACCTACCCCAGAAATGTCATCGCGCCCAAATTCGAACAATGAAGTGGAGGCGAACACCATGGTCCCCGCTCCGCTCATTCAGAGCACCGAGCCGCGCTTTCGCGTCATTGAACCAGGATGGAGTCGTTCCGGATGGAGAAACCTCGTGAACGATACCGCCGTTATGTTCACCGACCTCTCACAATGAAGTGCTGGATTAGGAGACCCCGCCTGGCCGCTCGTCCACGAGAGCATTCATCAAAACAATCCGTGCCGCTTTCAAACCGCAGAGCCGTGGGTTGAGTTTGGACTTCTGACTTCAGCGCGCCGGCGGTGGTGGAAGACACCCGCGCAGAAAAGAACTGGACAGACAATCCGGACCGTCCGACTGTCATTCAGCCGCACCTCTCACACGGACGAATGCTCTGCTGGCGCGCCGAGACCCAGGGCGTGCAGCAAAATCCTCTGGTTGTCACCCACGAACGAATTGCGTTCGTTCAGAAGTTCCTTCTGGAGACCCACACACACGTTCTTCACCGCGAGCGGGGTCCATCGATGTGAGCGGCCATCGCGATATTCGCGCAGCACATCGTCGACCAGGTGAAACAATGTCTCATTTGCGCTGCGCGTGATGCAACGTACCGTGGCGCTGTAAACGTCCAGGCCCGGAAGCGGAGGGAACAGTGCTCTCATCACGGCGAGCTCGGCTTTGATGTGCTGCAGTTGCACGGTCAGCGAACCAATCCCGTAGATCCATCCTGAGACGTGGACCATCCGGTTGAGCGCGTGAAAAAACCGATCGCTCCGCGGATCGAGAAAATTATAATCCGGATGGCAAATATCGCCGGTGAGACGGTTGCTGCGGGCAAGCTCATCCTTGATCGGGGTCCCGTCGTAAGGAATCATGCGGCAAAAAGTCGCGGCCGCACGTCGGTCACCGACAATATTGCGCAGGAACCCGAGTTGTCAGCCACTGAGTCGAAGGTGGTTGAGGGATCGAAAAGCATGAACCCGAACTCAAACATGATGTCAAGCTGCTTAAGGATCGCGACCGCGCGCAGATTTTGCTCGACCGTGATTTGTTTGTGCAGTGTACTCAGACCCTCTTCACTGCCCGATTCGAGGCCCATGTAAACTGTATACAACCCGGCATCGCGCATCTCACTGAATAGCGCAGGATCGACCGCGTCGGCGCGGCAGTTGATTTTCCAGATGACCCGGCCTGCTAGTCTGCGGCGATGGAGCTCGGAGACAAACTCCCGAGCCCATCTTTGCCAGACAATCCCGTACAACGGAAAATCATCGTCCTGAAACGAGAAGATGGTCACGCCATCTTTCTCGTGCAGCAGACTCATTTACTCGACCACACGCCGAGGCTTACGGGTCCGTACAACCTTGCCGGGAGCAACCCGATAGAACACGTGAATCGAGCAGAAGGAGCAGGTGCGAATGCATCCGCGGCTGGCGAGCATCGGCACAGCGCGGCGTCCGAGGATAGTGGTGTTGCCGCGGCAGGCGTCTCGCTCCGGATACGGTAATGAATCGAGATCGGCGACCAGGGGACGCAGCGCAGTAGTCGTCACCCTGTCGCCATCACGATAGGCAATGCCGGCGACGGTGCGCCACTCTTCACCGCTACCGAGTCGATCCACCATTTCCAACAGTGTGGTTTCGCCCTCGAAACGTACCACGCTGTCGAGCTCGGGAATCAGTCGGAGGGTGTGCTCGTAACTGAGACTGGGAAAGTGGCCGCCCATCGTGAAATGGCAAGTTACGCCATGCTCACGCAGGTAGCCCATCAGGGCGCCGAAGCGATCGACGTAAAACTGAAATATGAGTGAGAACCCGATCAAAATTGGGTCGAGCGCGGTGGCTGCGCCAAGAATCTGTTCCCTGTCAGCTTCGAAATCGAAGACCTGGACTGCATGACCCGCCCGGCGAAGCGTCGCAGCAAGATAGCCAAGACCCAAATTGGCCTGTTCCTGAAACCCGATCAGCATGACCGGGCACGAGGGGGAGTTACACTGACGAGACACGGCCGCGCGACTCGCAGGGACAATCCCGCCGCCTGACTCCGTCATTGCTCTTCTCCTGGGTGCTCGGCGTTCGAGGGGCCGAGCAACCCGGACTGGAGGAACCCCACAACGGCGGGTTTCCCGTGCCTCCCGCTACGGCTTGTCAGTCTTCGAGGTCAGAATTGCAATATTGCGATCGATCGCCTTGGTGCGCGCCGCAATTACTTCCTTCTCGAACTGGAGTTGGCTGACGAGCAATTGCACGCGCGCCTCGCCACCGACCTCCTCGGTGATCCATTGGACCCACGGCCCGGGATCGGGAAATCCCAGGACCGCGGCCGCCCCACCATGGTATGTACTGAAGCAGTTCAGGAAGGTCCTTGAAATCCGGCATAACTACACCCCTTTTGCGAAGCGTCAGTGCAGCGTTTTGATTCGGATCGAAATTCTTCTGAACCGGTAACTAGTTTTTCGCGGGCCGTAACCTTCGCACTAACCTCGAGATTTGGCAAACGCAATGGAAAACCAGAATTTCTCCAGCACCAAGACCTCTTGTCAACAAAGCCTGCGAATTTGCGCAATTCGCCGGCGCTTCACCGTCGCGGAAAAGGGTTTCAGCATCTCAACGATTTCGAAAGTGCGGCATTACCTCTTTCGCAAATAGCTCCAAGGAGCTCCTCATGTAACGCGGATCCATTCCCGGAGAGTCCAGGGAGAATACAATTTGTGTCATGGGACACACTTTCAGTTCTTCCTCCAGCATCTTGCTAATTTCGTCTGGTGTACCCACAAACGCCGGGCCATATGGACCCCTCCCCTGCTTGCGAAGTTCACCCAAAGGCGGAAGCGTCAAGTCCATCCATGCGTTTCTGCCCTCGTATTCCGGGGCAGACATGGCCCTGAAATGAATCTGCATATGCCACTGAAAATGGGCCTCGCATTCGTCCCACGCTTTCTCATGGGTCGCGGACAGGTGCCCTATGTGGAGTCCTGCTCTCTCGAACTTCGCCGGATCGTGCCCAGCCGTCTTGAGCGCCTCGTCGTAGATATCCTGCAGCGGTTTAGGTGGAGCGGCCGCCAGGTGATATCCATTGCGGCCGGCTTCCTCCAATGCCTTGGGTGCCAGCGCAGCGACCCATATCGGAAGCGGCTTCTGTACCGGCTTTGGCGTCATTTGCACCCGCTCGAAGTCCCAGTACTTTCCCGCGAAACTGAATTCCTCCTCCTGGAAACACTTCCGTATGATTTGCAGCCCTTCGTGCATCCGGGGACGCCGCTGCTTCAAGGGGACCTTGAAAACCCTGTAGTCATTCGGATCTGAGCCCGGGCCCACACCCAGGTCGAAGCGACCGCCCGAGACGATGTCGACGGTCGAAGCGTCTTCAGCCACCCGAATCGGATTATGGAACGGAAGGAGCATCACGAACGTCCCGATCCGCACCCTGCTTGTCCGGGCGGCTATCGCCGCAAGTATCGGCAACTGCGAGGGTGTCCATCCATCCTCAAGAAAGTGATGCTCGCTGGTCCAGATATGGTCGAATCCCAACTCCTCGGCGAGAACGCACAGTTTGAAAAAGTCCTGGTACACCTCGTGAATCGGGCGACGCCAGGGCTGAGGATTTCGGATCATCATGGATGCGCCGAATTTCATAATCGTTTCTCCGTGCCTTGGCCCGAACTAGGACCGCGGCTGAGTTGCCGGTTCGCGGCCCCACTTTCGGAGCATCGGCATCACCTCTTTCACGAATAAGCTGACGGTGCGGTGGTCGATGTTGGCCTGAAGATGCGTGACAGAGCTGTTCTTGAGAATTGGTTCCAGATGCCTGAGAACTTGCTCGGGGGTGCCTGCCACCGGTTGGAAGGATGGATGATCGTCGATTTGGTGAGCAGTGCCCTCGAATACGGTCGCGCGTTCTTCGTAGAATCGCCGGAACGCCTTGATGCCCGCGTTCATTTCAGCGGCTGCCCGGTCATCCCAACGCTCCGCCACGACGATGCTCGCCATGATGTGGAAATTGAAATTGTTCGGCTCGCGTCCGCGCTCGCGTAACGCATCCGCGTAGGTGTTCCAGCAGTTGCTCGCCGAGCCGAAGCCGGGAACTTGCAAATGATAGCCCTCGCGCGCGACCCGCTTGACGGTCTTGGGACCGGTGGTCGCCACCCAGAGCGGGAAAGGCTGCTGCACGGGGCGGGTAGTCATGCGGATGTTGGGAAAGCGAAAATAACGTCCCTGATGATCGAACACGTCTTCCACGAAACAGCGCCGCACCACTTCCAAGGTCTCGAACATCCGTCCCCAACGCTCTTTGGGATCGACGCCAAAGGTCTCGAACTCACCTGCTATGGAACCTCCGCCCACCACCAGGTCGAGTCGGCCGTTGGATAGCAGATCGACGGTCGCCACATCCTCCGCTACACGAAGCGGATTGTGATAGGGCGCGACCAAAACGTTGGTCCCGATCCGGATGCTGGATGTCTGCGCGGCGAAGTACGCGAGCAAAGGGAGGGAAGCGGGGTTCCATTGATTGGGGGCGAAGTGGTGTTCGCCGACGTTGATGAAGTCGAAGCCGCACTGCTCGGCCTCGATCGCGCGCCGCGCCGCTCCGCGGTAAAGCTCCACCAGTGGACGGCTGTCTCCAAACGCCCGGATTACGCCACCGCCCGTTCCGATCTTCATGGGGTTTCTCCTTAAAGGCGTCCGAAGGCTCTTTCGCGCTGGACCTCGACCGGAACGTCCAACGGCTGGCCGGGCTCGGGATGCGGTACCAGGACCGTGATGTGCTTCTCGACACCGGCTCCACCATTATAGTTCTGATGGACTACACCGGCGGGAAGAACGACCAAGTTATTTGGACCAGCCGTGTACTTCTTGAGTCCGACCTCTACGTTCAGCGAACCGTCAATCACAAAATAGAACTGATCGAACGGATGAATATGAAATGACGGCCCACCGGCGTTGGGCTGAACCTCAGCTACATGCAGCGCCGCACGCGCGGAGCCGGTGTCGCGATTTGCAAGAAACTGGGTCGCGAACCTGTCTCCGCGGAAGTTCTCGCGCTTCAGCGGTCGGATGAGGCCTGCCGCTTCGGGAACTCTGCGCGGAGACGCTGGAGTAGCGATCGAATCCCATGGCGGCGCAGGCACGATGATTTCCAGATGCACTTCTGGTTCCTTACCCGGGTTCCAGTTGCAATGGGGCGTACCTTCCGGAATGAAGACCAGGTTGTCCGGTCCGACCTCGAACTCGTCGCTACCAAGTTGCACATGGGTAGTGCCCGATAGTATGTAGTAAAACTGATCCGCCGGATGAGTATGCAATTTCGGGCCGCTTGCGCCTGGCTCGACCCGCGAACAAATTAGGTAGCAACCATCAACCCCGGTCCTTGGACCGGCCAGAATCTCACTATGAAAGCCGTTTGGAAATTTCGCGAAATCCACCGGAATGACGTGTTGCATGGTTATCCCTCAGTTCATTCCTCCGGCCTATGGCCGGTGTGTGATCGGGAGAAAGACCGCGCTATGGGCTGATTGCGGAGCTGCCGGCGGGAACCACGAACTTTTCGCGATGGTCCAGAAAGTCGCAAACCACACTGAGCAGTGCCTCCGGCCGATTGGCGCAGATGTCGTGGCCCGCGTCGTACACCAGCGTGTAGAAACAGCATGGGATTCGACGCGCATAGATTCGGCCGGTCTCGGGCGCGGTAACTTCATCTCTGGTTCCGAACAGCACGAGGGTGGGCGGCTTGATTTCCTCCAGCGGCAGATCTTTTGCGGCGCCGTTGGTCCGGATAGTTTGCGGAGCTATCAGGATCAGGGTTTCTACTGAATCGGCGGATTCGATCGCATGCGCAATGGCGACCGGTGCCAGGTCGGAATCGGCGAGCAGAGAATACTTGCTGATACCGGTTCGCGCGCCAGCTTCGGCCAAGGTCCCTGCGACCTCTGTCAGGTCCGCGCCGGTGCCGACTTCAATCGCGACCACTCGAAAGCGACGGCCGAGTTGATCGACAATTGTTTGGTTGGGCGCGCGTTGCAGCAAAAAGACCGCATTGCCGCTGCCAACCTCGGTGATTTTCCCGGTGGACAGATGATGGCGTGTATTCTTCATCTGGTTTCAACCTCACTTCGCCGCTGCCGCCTCGATGCGAACCGCCGGCTCGGCGCCGAGGCTCCGGATACGGGGAAGGACCTCGCTGGCGAAGAGTCGAAACGACCGTTGAGATTCTTGCGGAGTGAGTCCCGCGCCGCCGAACGAGAGATCGAGGACTCCAATCCCGGTCAGTTCATGAAACTCACCGATTTGTTTCACGACCGTATCGGGGCTGCCGCAGAACTGGAGCCCGCCGAATCCGAAACCCGGCTGCCCGCTGTCGGCCGCGGAATTCTTACCGTCTGCGTCCGTGCCGATCTCCTTCGGGGCGAGACCCGCGTCACCAACGGATGGCATACCGACCGCTGACGCGCGGCCGCGAAACATCGAACCGAGCGCCGCCAGTCCGAAGAACCTGCTCCTCATTCCATCCGCCTCCTGGTCACTCTCGGCGACTCCCAAAAAAGTTCGATAGATCATCTGCTCGGGCGTTGGCCGCCAGCCGTGCTTCTCACATTGCTCCCGGTAGTGGCCGGTCAATTGCGCGACCATTGGGGGCGGATAAAAAGAGACCCCCAGTCCAAAATGATTGGCGGCGGCAAACGTTGCGGACTCGATACTGTTGCCGGAGTAGAACAGGGGCGGGTGGGGTCGCTGAATCGGTCCTGGCCACACCGCCACCGTCCGGAAGCGAAAATACCTGCCCTCCCAGCCGAACGGCTCCGGCTCGGAGAGCGCTCGGAGAATAAGCAGGCTTGCCTCCTGGGTGCGTGCGCGCGTCTCTTTCGGGTTAACTCCATATGCAAGAAATTCATTGGGAGTCCCGCGCAGAAACAGCGCGACCAGCCGTCCGCCGCTCAACTGGTCAAGCATCGCCAGTTCTTCGGCAGTCCTCACCGGATTGGTCATTGAAACCAGCGGTCCAAGCAGCGCGATGCGCGCCCGCTTCACCACCCGGGTGAGGGCCCCCGCGAAGATGCCCGGATTGGGCGTCTGCAGAGCGGGCATGTAGTGATGCTCGGAACAGGAAATCCAGTCGAATCCGGCTTCGTCGGCAATTCGGGCCTGTTCCAGCGCGAATTCCGCCGATTGCACGCCGATTTCGGGCTCGGAATACCGGGGCGGCGTGGGCCACCCCTGATGCGCGAAAGGTTGCGGTGACAAATAGCTGTTGGTGCAAAATAACGAGGCTTTCATTTCTCCCACTCCGACCGTGAATTTGGGCGACGATCCGCTCGGTCAGCTATCGGTCGTGAAAAATTGTGTCGTGCGCCGTGAGGGTCCTGCGTCGCAGCTCAAGGTCCTTCACACCCTGCTCTCCCATACGCTGGCCGGCTTCGAACATCCGCTCGTGCCCAGCCGGCGAGTTCCAGGTGAGAAATTTGCATACGCTGGTGCCGCGATTTTTGAACGCGTGGGTGGCGTTGCGTGGTGCGAACACGAACGTTCCCGGTTTTGCCGTGATGGTCTGGTTGCCCACCGTCATTTCCATCTCGCCCTCGAGAATGAAAAAGTGTTCCTCTTCGTTGGGCTGATGGTGCGGCGGAGCACCGGAGCCCGGCTCCACCTCCTGGTAGAAAACCGAAACCGATCCACCGCTCTCCTCACCGCTCATCAACACCTTGATAGTCGAACCTGGAAGCCGGAACACCGAAGGGGCGTCCTCAACCCGGGTAACCTTCGGGATCATCGGCAGCTTCGACCACAGCTGTCGCAGTCGCGCGAAGTCCTCGCTGGTGTTGATGGAGAAGACGGTCTTCTCGACCTTCTCGCCAGTTCGCTCATCGACAGTTTTCATGAGGCCCTCCTGACAACAGCGGCGCGCCTCAGGCGCCCGTCGCGCGTCTTGGAACAACCAGTTCCGGCTTTTGAACTATCAACCGCAGCGCGGCGCGGATCATCCGCGGTTCGCGTTCCGGCATGGCATGCGCCAGCAGAGCGATCGAACCACCCGAGATGTGTCGGGCGATCAGCCGGGAAGCGAGTTCCCCGTTGCGCGCGGCACAAGCCTCCAGAATCGCTTCATGTTCGTCGTTGATTTTTGCCGAGGCGAGATTCTCTCCACTCATGAGAAATCGCAGGTAGAACTGGTTCTGTCTCCAGGCCCGTTTCAGGGTCTGATCGAGCGGCGCACCCACGTACAGGAGCGCGCGGCCGTGAAACCTCATGTCGGCTTGCGTCCAGGCTTCCGGGTCCTCACGTTGGGCAGCGACCTGCATTTCCCTCAGCGATGCGCGCATCGCGGTCAGGTCCTCGTCCGTGAGCCTCGGGACGGAGACGGCCGCGGCCAGCGAGAACAGCAAGATGACCTCGGCGGAGTTGGCGTCGATCAAGTCGGGATCGAAGCTAAGCACGCGCGGCCGTTTGTTGTGCTCGGCGACGATTAGTCCTTCCTGTTGCAGCATCCTGAGCGCCTCGCGCAGAGGGGTTCGCCCGACGCGGAGTTGCCTGGCGAGGCGAATCTGGGACAAGGGCGTACCCGGTTCGAAACTTCCCCGCAGAATCAGCCTCCGCAGCTCCTCGTGAATCTGGCTCACGTTGCTAAGCTTGCGGGCGATCTTCAGGTGTTTTGGTTTTGCGCCTTTGTCCGACTGACTCAATTCGACCCTCCGAGGTTCATAGCCTAGTGTATACACTTGCATTCACAGGTGTATGTAACAATACTCCTCTGCAACGGTCAAGGCGGCCGGGTTCACGCGACAGTCAGGAGGACGATCTTTATGAGTTCTGCGCTGGAAGGAATTCGCGTAATCGATTTCGGTCAATACCTGGCCGCGCCGCTCGCCGCGATGATGCTTTGCGACAGTGGCGCCGACGTGATCCGGATCGATCCGCCGGGTGGACCGGCCTGGAAACACCCCGCCAACGCCATCCTGCAGCGGGGCAAGCGCAGCATCGTCCTGGACCTCCGAACCGCGGAGGACCGTGCGACGGCGGAGCGCCTGATAGCGTCGGCCGACGTGGTGATCGAAAACTTCCGGCCCGGAACGATGAGCCGCTTCGGTCTGGGCCCCCTCGAGATGACCGGGGCGGATCAGCAGCTCATCTATTGTTCCCTTCCAGGATTCGGCTCCGACGATCCTCGCGCCGGGTTACCGGCCTGGGAGGGGGTGGTCTGCTCGGCGGCAGGCCTTTACGATCCTCCGAGTTTTGCCGGTTATTTCAAGAAGGGTGAGGGACCCGTCTACTCCGCTGTTCCGCTCGCATCGAGTTACGCAGCTTTTATCGCGGCACACAGCATCCTCGCGGCATTAATCGCACGCCGGCGTTACGGCTGCGGACAGCGGATAGAAGTTCCGCTGTTTGACGCGTGCTTCGAAGTGATTGGAATGGCCGGGCACTCCGTGGTCGGCAGACCTCCCGCGTCTCCCCAATTGAAGATCAACATGGCCGCGATTGGCCGCTATCAATGTGCCGACGGGCGCTGGATCGATACTTCGCCACCCCTGCGCGGATTCAAATGGTTCGCCGAAAGGTTTCTTCCAAAGGAGGCGAATGACTCGGGCCTCACGGACATTTTCCAAAGCGATCCCGAACGTGTACAGAAGCTCCGCTGCCTGTTGACGGACGTCTTCAAAACCCGCACGGCGCGGCAGTGGGAAAGAGTCGCCAACGAGGAGGCCCGCAACGGGATAGCCGCATGCCAGACCAGCGCCGAATGGCTGCACGACGAGCACGCGCAGACGAGCGGGTGCGTGATCTCGCTGGACGACCCGGAACTTGGGGCGACCTGGCAGGCCGGATACGCAGTGCACCTGTCTGGTACTCGGATGCAGGCGAAAGGACCGCGCCACCGGCTCGACGCAGACCGACAATCTATTCTTGACCAAAGCAGGTCTCCGAGGTCGCCGCGTGCCGAGACTGATCCGGGGGAACCGCGCGCACCACTTGACGGAGTCAGGGTGATCGATACGACGCAGATTCTGGCCGGGCCTACCGCGTGCCGAATTTTAGCGGAGTATGGCGGCGAGGTTATCAAGATTAATGACCCTTACTCCGAGAATCCGATGGCCGCGATGGCGCATCTGTATGTGAACAACGGCAAGCGCAGCATCCTGTTGGATCTGAAGTCGCCGCGGGGGCGCGCCGTCGTCGAGCGGCTGGTCGAAAAAGCGGATGTGTTTCATCAGAATTTCGCACCGGGCACGGCCGCAAGGCTCGGCCTCGGAGAAACCGCCGTGCGCCGACTCCGTCCTGATGTCATCTATTCATCGGTAAGCTGCCACGCCAATGGAGGCTACCGCGAGGCGTATCGCGGTCACGAGGAGCTGGGGCAGGCCGTGACCGGGATGGAGGTTCGCGCGGGAGGAGACGAGGTCCCCGAGCGCGCGGGTTGGGCGCTTTGCGACTTTAGTACGGGCCACCTTTCGGCGTTCGCGATTCTGCTCGCGTTGTTCCATCGGATGCGCACCGGGCAAGGCCAGCACGTCCAAGCTGCGCTCTCACGCAGCGGAACCCTCCTCCAGATTCCCTTCATGATCGACTTCCCGGGGCAGAGCTGGAATGAGCCGCGCGGTCAGAGGGCGATGGGATGGGGACCGCTGTACCGCCTGTACAAAGCGCGAGACCGCTGCTTCTTCCTCGCAGCGCATCGCAAGGGCGATTTGCCGCGGCTCGCGGGAATCTCGGGGTTGGAAGCAATCGCGGCAACCCCTGCAGCCCAGCTCACTGCGGCACTCGAATCGCGGTTCGCGACCGAATCGGCAGAGGAATGGACGGCGAGAATCACACATGCAGGACTCGGCGCACACGTCCTGGTCAATTACCTGGAAAACATGGAGAGTCCCGCCATTAAACATCTAAGTCTCAGTATCGTCCGCAACCATGCCGCCATCGGCGAGGTCCGCAATGTAGGAACAGCGGCAAAACTCTCCGGCACTCCGTTGGTCCCGCTGTTCGGCGCACCGCCCTTGGGCTGGCACGGCCGCGAGATCATCGATGCCGCTGGCTACGGAGATCGGTTCAACGAGCTCGTCACTGCCGGAGTTGTGAAAATCCCAAGCGAAGACTAGCACAGGCACCCGGGCGGCCCGCACCCACAGGATATTTCGACCTCGGAAAATCGCGCATGCACGCACACCACCGGGTCCTGCTGGGCGAGCTTCAAAAGCATAGGCGCAACCGCGTTCATCCGCAGTCGAACGACAGCTACCTAAGCAGCGGACATCTCTACCTCGATGTTCCCGTTCCGACTCGGAGGACACTCGCGAAGGCGTGGCTAAAGGAAAACCAAGGAATTCCCGATGCCGAATTTTTAGCTGTCGTCGAGAGTCTCTATCGCGGAATGTCTTACGAAGAGAAGACGCTCGCCAGCATCCTGCTCTCGTATCATCGTGCCGGCCGTCAAATCGTGGGACTGAAACGGGTCAGCACCTGGCTCGATGATCTGGTGGGATGGGCCGAGATCGATACGCTCTGCAGTGGGGTTTTCACGGCCGACGAGATCCTCGCGAACTGGCGCGCATGGGAGCGCCTCATCCGCGGACTCGCGCGCGGCCGGAATATCAACAAGCGCCGCGCCGCCTTGGTCTTCCTGACCGCCCCGGTTCGCTATTCCGACGACAAACGACTTTCCGCGCTCAGCTTCGAGGTGATCCGGGCTCTGCAACCTGAACGGGAAAAAATCATTACCAAGGCCGTGTCCTGGCTTCTGCGTAGCATGGTGCGGTATCACAAGCGCGAAGTAAGCGCCTACCTCAAGAACAACCAGTCCTCGCTTCCTGCGGTCGCCGTGCGCGAAACCAAGCGAAAAATTGCGACGGGGCGGAAGTAGCGCCGCAAGTCGAAGGCAGACTCCTTGCCCCCTCCGATCATGATTTCGCGCGCCAAGCCCGAACATCTCATGCTTCGAGTCCTCAACGAGAAAGGCTGGCGAGGGTGACGTGGGCGTGATCGACCGCTTTCGCTTCATGCCTTCCACCGGGATGGTGCTTGCCACGCCTTGATCAGTCTGAAGAGGCGCCCCTCGAGAGCTCGGCCTCAAGCGCGCCCGCGCGCCTCCGCGGAAGGGCGCAACGGTCATTCGGTTTCTTGCAGGGTCTCATTGGCTTCCTGGCTCTGCGCTGACGCCGGCTGCTCTTGTTTCAGTTGCTCGATCTCAGCGCGCTGCCGATCGATTTGGCGCTGCTGCGCCGAGACCTCAGTCTGCAGTCGCCTTTGCACATTCTGCTGGTTTTGGAGTTCATGTCCGACCACACCGCCGGTGACTGCGCCCAGGCCCGCGCCGATCAACGCGCCTTTGCCTGCGTGATGAACTCCTGCTCCGACGATAGCGCCGGTGCCGGCCCCGAGCGCGGCGCCGCCGATAACACCTTCTTCGGTCGTGGTCAGGCTCTGTGCCCTGCCGCTGCCGGCGATCAAACCAAGCAGAACGAGTGCAGCCGCGCCGCCTATTAGAATACTTTTCATAAACTCCACTCCGTCCCGCGGGCTGCGTCGCAGGTGCTTCATGACGCCGAGCGCAGCCTCACCCTCCTCCTTGCTAGGGACGTGCCTGAGCCAATTCTCTCGGATTAAGGCCGGTTTTTGACTTCTGAGTCGCTGAATGTGCAAATTTTACAAAAAAGGTCTTTCGGTCATGGAGCCTCACGCGATTGCGTGGTCAGATTTGCCAAGGCTGGATTGAACGATATCGCGGAGCAAGAAGTGGGTGCTGCTTCGCGTGAACCCTTCCGCTCCCTGGCCCAGCGCGCTTTTGGATTGCCGCGGAGCATTCCATGAGTTACGTAACTCTTCCTGCCGGAGAAGCAGTTGAGCTCGATCATTGCTGATGAGAAGGTATTGGAGACCCGCAGATGAGCTCGGCCACGCGCATCACCATACCGGCGATTTTGCGCAATGGGCTCGGCTCCTGTAACCGACGCGAGGCACCGCAATGCGTTTCACCCTAATGCTCTCCCGAGGCGAGTATCGGGACTTTCTGGCAATCGCCCAGGCTGCCGAAGCCTGCGGATGGACGTCGATCACGATTCCGGACAGTCTTTTCTTTCCTCAAACCACGGTGTCGCGTTACCCATACGCGGATACCGACAACATCCGCCAGTACATTGCGGCGACTCCTTTCGTCGAACCTTTCATCGCGATGTCCTGGATGGCCGCGGTGACCACGACCCTGCGGTTCTATCCGGCGGTCATGAAAGTCCCGGTAAGACAGCCTCTGGTGCTCGCCAAGGCGCTCAGTTCACTGGCGGTCATCTCGGGGAACCGGGTCAGCCTCGGTGCGGGCCTTAGTCCGTGGCGCGAGGACTTCAGTTACAACGGTCTCGATTTCGAAAAACGCGGCCGGCTAATGGATGAGTGCATCGAGGTCATTCGCGCCGCAATGAGCGGACGGTACTTCGAATTTCACAGTCAAAACTATGACATCGGGCCGATCAAGCTGAACCCGGTCCCCGATCGTCCCGTACCGATCCTGTACGGCGGCCACAGCAAGGCCGCGCTGGCCCGCGCCGCCCGTCTGTGCGACGGATGGATCTCGGCGAATGCCGATACCGACACCCTGAAAGCCATGATCGGTCAGCTCAACGCCCTGCGCGAACGATACGGAACCCGCGGCCGGCCCGATTTTGAAATTCATGTCATGGACGTGACCGCAAGCTCCGCCGATGACTACCGGCGCCTTGCGGACCTCGGTGCTACGGACATGGTGGCGGGTTTCGCCAGCGAGGGTCAGGAAATGATCGATAACGTCCGTCGCTTCGGTGAGAAAATCATCGCAAAGCTCGGATCCCCACGCGCCACGTAGTCCGTCGTATAGTGAATGAACAGCTATTCGCGGCGTGAGTTCGTACGTTTCGCGGGTTCCGCGGTCATCTTCGCCGCATTTCCCGCCGCCAACGGCGGGGCGGCGACCTCGTCGACGAGGTTCGGCGGTCCCACCCCCAACTCGCAATTCTACGTGACCTCTTTCGCCCGCACGCCGCTCGTGGACCCAATCGCCTGGAACCTTCAGATCAAGGGGCTGGTCGCGAATCCACTGAAGATTTCCTATCGGCAAATTCAGGAGCTCCCTCAAATCAATGAGACCTTGACGCTGGAGTGTATTGGCAATCCGCCCGGGGGAACCGTGATTGGCAACGCTGCATGGCGCGGGGTCAAACTCAGGCCGCTTCTCGATCGGGCCGGAATCAAGCGCGCGGCCGTCTGGGTCGCCATGCGCGGGGCAGACGGGTACCACAGCGGACTTCCGGTCGATGATTTGCTCCGCGCGGAGAATTTCCTGCCCTGGATGATGAACGGAACCCCGCTGCCGCCGGAACATGGATTTCCGGTGCGAATTTTCATCCCCGGAAAATACGGGATGAAGCAACCGAAGTGGATCACCGAACTGGAATTTCTCGATCATGAGACCACCGGATACTGGGAAGCGCGGGGATGGACCAATACCGGGTGGCGCAAGACCAATTCCGGTTTCTTCTCGCCGCGCACGGAGCGGGGACTTATTTTCGACGGGGCTGCGAAGGTGGTCGCACCGGTGGAAATCTGGGGGTGGGCGCTCACCGGCCCTTCCGGAATCAGGCGCGTACAGGTTTCGAGCGATGGAGGCAAAAGCTGGCGCGATGCACAACTGGTCGCCAATCAGTCACCATACGTGTGGACGGTTTGGAAATATCGCTTCGCCCCGGACGCACCCGGAAAATATGTAATCACCGCGCGCGCCACCGACGGCCGGGGCATCGCGCAGCCCGCAAGTGACCCTCAGACGGGCAGCGGTATGGGTGGTCAGCCGCACTTGCCCCTCGAGGTCACATCGATCGACTAGTTACTCGGCGCCAAGGCGACCCGGCACCCTACCCTCCGCGCAGGCCATGAGACCCTGCCGCTCGACAACCAGGAAGATTCTTGCTCCGATGAGATAGCGGACGATGGCCGACGACCTTGTCATCTTCGGTGGAAGTGGCAGTCCCAAGCTGACACTCAAGATCTGCGAATACCTGAAGACCCGGCCGGGCGCGGGTGAGGTGCTGCGTTTCTCGGACGGGAATTTGTTCGTGCGCGTGAGAGAGAATGTCCGGGGACGTCACGTTTACCTGGTTCAGTCCACCGTCTTTCCGACCAACGACAACTTCATGGAGATGCTGTTCTGGACCGACGCGTTGAAACGCGCCAGCGCCGAATCGGTGACCGTCGTCATGCCCTATTTCAGTTACGCGAAAGGCGACAAGAAGGATGAGCCCCGTGTCTCGATTCGGGCTCGGGTATGTGCGGACGCCATCGAGGTTGCCGGCGCCGACCGCGTGGTGACGCTGGACCTGCACGCCCCCCAGATCCAGGGCTTCTTTCATATTCCGGTCGATGACCTGTATGCGCTGCCGGTGCTCTGCGCAGAAATTGCCCGCAAGCAACTGCCCAACCTCATCGTCGTGTCTCCCGACACCGGCTTCGTCAAGCAAGCGCGCAAGTATTGCTTCTTTCCTGGGCGTTTCAATCGCGGTCGCGGACAAACAGCGCAAGGCTCATAACGAAAGCGCCGAGATCCTCGAGATCATCGGCGAGGTGCAGGGAAAAACCGCGCTGATCGTTGACGACTTCACCATCTCGACCGGTACCCTGGTCAGCGCCGCGCAGAAGCTTACCGAGCGCGGCGCGGTTGCCGTCTACGCCGCGGTCTCGCATGGGGTATTCAGCGAAGGGTCGATGGAACGGCTTGAGCAGAGTCCGATTCGAAATCTTCTGGTGACCGACTCAATCGAAACCCAGCCGGTTGTGCTTTCTTCGAAGGTTCAGGTTGTGTCGGTGGCGCCGCTGTTCGGTGAGGCCATTCGACGGATCCACCGGCGCGAAAGCATCAGCGTGCTGTTCCCATCATGAAAGCGCCTCGGCAAACAGGCGCTAGCTTTGCGTCCTGAAGTCGACCGGTTCACGAGGTAATAAAGTCGCGGATAATTCGAAGGGCTGGCTCGGGTTGATCATTCAAAACCGAGTGACCCGCATTGGAGATGCGCTCGATGCGCGCCAGTTGCTCGGGAAGCAGCGCTGCCATTTCCATGGCCGCTTCGATGGGGCAGGCTGGATCGTCTTCGCCACTCAGGATCAAAGTGGGACAGCGAATCGAACCCAGACGCGGCGTCAAATCGATCGTTCGCAGCTCACTCTGCAGAAGCTGCATGGACATCTCGCCGTTGGCCAGCATCCGCAGCTGCTTGTTCGGATCTTCCGGCTTGCGTGTGTAAAGCGGCAGGCAGTGTTTCGTGAACGCCACGCCGGTCTTAAGGTTCGGATCATCGAAATATTTCTTGGCCGCTCGGTACGCGCGCGGACCTCCAAGCCTGCGGAATGTCTCCAGCGACTCAGACGTATGCGGCCGAGCTTCGGCGCCATAGAGAATGAGCTTGCCCGGATGATCCGGATAGCGCGCTGCGTATGCGATCGCGACATAGCCACCATAGGAGTGTCCGAGCACAACAGGCTTCTCGATTTCGAGCGCGCCGCACAGCGCGCGCACATCGTCCGCCCATCGATCGACGGTCCATCGCTCCGGAGAGGTTGGGTCACTTCGTCCCGTGCTGCGCATGTCTGGGAAGACCAGTTGGGCGACGTCGGCGAGCGGCGCAAGCTCGCACTTTAGATACGAATGGTCACCTCCCGGACCGCCATGCAGGGCGATCACCGTCGGTCGCTCGATCATCCGCGGGCCGTCAGGAACGAACTTGGCTCCGACCACGTCGAAGAACAATCGCCCGCCGCCGACTTCAATTCGCATCGCGACTCCGTGGCGCAATCAGCTCACTTCGCAATCGAGTGGGAGTAGCGCCGCAACCCGATCCAGTGGCCGGCCTGGGCGGTTACGATGGTCGGGCCGAAGCGCGCGCCAGAGCCGTCGTGTTCAAATCGCGCAAAGATGTGGAGGTGCACGTGAGAGACCTCCTGAGCTGCCACGGCTCCATTCGCCAGAAGAAATTAGACGCGCTCGATTACCGACTCAGCGGCGGCGCAGCACGAGAACATCCTGGTCGCAGGACAAGCGATAGCCCCGGGCATCAGTGAAGTGGCTAAGGACGTATTCCTGCACCCCGCGAAGTGTGACGGCTTTCCCCCAACCAGGATGATCACTGAGAAAAAACCTGGTTAGCGTGCAGGCCGATTCCAGGTCATTTACCACGACTTCACAGTTCAGCGTATGCATCACGATTTCCCAGTCGGCATGGCGTATTTCGAATTCCTGCGCGGCCGCCGCCAGATCGAATTGCCTGC
>JAFAHS010000053.1 GCA_019237115.1 Deltaproteobacteria bacterium | reverse complement strand
ATGTCAAGATCCGTTCCTGCCTGTCCATGCGCCCGCGAGCGGTGGTCGAAGTGGATCCAGAAGGCGAGCATTTTCACATGTTCAGCTGGCATTTTTCAGCCTATGACCGCAGAAAACACGACGCTGGCTGTTGCAATTATGTGCCGCTGAACCTGGGAGAGGTGCCCGATTATTACCGGCGCTTTCTGGATCCCGTGGACATTGCCATCCTCAAAACCTGTCCGATGGATGACGGTGGATACTTCAACTTTGGTCCGACCAACATGTGGCAACGGGCCGTCGTAGAACGCGCGAAGCTGGTGATCGTCGAAATCAATCGTGAGATGCCATATGTTTTCGGGAAAGAGAACGGCGTTCATATCAACGAAGTCGATTTCGTCATTGAGGGAGATCATCAACCGTGCGCTGAGTTGCCCAACCCGGATGCGAGCGAGATTGACCGCACAGTAGCACGGCGTATCACAGCCCAAATCGAGGATGGCTCCTGTCTTCAAATCGGGATCGGTGGCATGCCCAACGCCGTATGCTGCTTGTTGCTCGAAAGCGGGGTGAAGGATCTTGGCATCCACACGGAGATGATGACGGACGGCCTGGGCCTGCTTTACCGCTCTGGCCGGATAACCGGATCGCGAAAGACGCTGGATCTAGGCAAGGTGACTTACACGTTTGCGCTGGGCTCACAGTCCCTCTACGCGACAGCCAACCGCAACCCTGACTGGTACTGCCATCAGGTTGACTATACGAACTCGCCGCATATCATCATGCAGAACGAGAACGCGGTGTCTATCAACAACACCACCCAGGTCGACTTGCAGGGACAAGTAGCTTCGGAATCCGATGGTCACCGCCACATCAGCGGCACCGGAGGCCAACTGCAATTTGTGCGCGGAGCATATGCTTCCAAGGGAGGTAAGTCATTTATCTGTCTCTCGTCAACCTACGAGAAGCGAGGTGAGCGCCGCAGCCGCATCGTGTTTAGCCTTACTCCAGGCAATATCGTGACCACACCGCGCTCGGACGTGATGTATCTGGTTACCGAGTTCGGCATGGTCAACTTGAAGGGAAGGTCCGTCGCGGAACGCGCCAAGGTAGTCATTTCACTTGCGCATCCTGATTTCCGCGAGGATCTGGAACGGCAGGCTTACGAAAACCGTTTGATTCCGCGCTGTGTTTCGTTTTACTGACGAAACAGTCCGTCGGACGATTTGCCCGTACGCCGCCTATTCGTTTCGAAGAGCCCGCACCGGTTGGATAGAAGCCGCCCGCAGCGCCGGCAGGAAAGCTGCGAATAGTCCAACGAGCAGGAGCGAAACGACCGACAGTGCTAGAGATTCGGTCACTCCCGAGCCGAATGCAGCGAAGGATTGCCGCAACAGACGGTTGGCAACAAGGGAGAGAACGGTTCCGATGGCGAGGCCTATGAAGACCCACACGAAGGCGCTCCTGAGCACGAGTAGGATGACGTCTGACCGCTGCGCGCCGACGGCCATACGAACGCCCATCTCGACGGTGCGCTGGGTGGTGACGTAGCTGATAAGCCCGTAGATGCCGACAACGGCAAGCAGCAGGGCGAGGCCGGCGAAAGCGGCAAGCATATCGACGATAAGCTGGCGACCCGCAAGCGAGTCCGAGACAAAGGCCTCGAGCGGCTGGATCTCGAATACCGTTTGAGTGCTGTCGGCCGCCGTCACAGCACGCCGCATTGCCGGAGCGAGAGATTCGGGATTGCCTTCAGTGCGGACGAGGAAATCGGCCCGATTATCGGTGGCTTGCGCATAGGAGTAATAGCGCATGCCGTCACTCGTGTCGGTTTCCAGCGAGTTATTACGGACGGTGGCCACGACCCCGATGATGAGGGTCGGTTTACCGTCTGAGATGTGCTGGCCGATAGGGTTTTGATTAGGCCAGAATTTGTGGGCGAGCCGGGAATCAATCACAACGACAGGCTCTGTATTTGCACGGTCTTCAGTCGAGATCCAGCGGCCGGCGAGCAAAGGAATTTG
>JAFAHS010000556.1 GCA_019237115.1 Deltaproteobacteria bacterium | reverse complement strand
AGCTCCGCCTGTCGGGGCGCTCAACCGCGCGATGAGTGACTGGCTTAACGGCATGCGCGGGGCCAACGCGCTCGTGCTCGGAGTGATTCTCGGTGCGATGATGGCATTCGATATGGGCGGACCGGTCAATAAGGCAGCTTACACTTTCGCAGTCGGGCTACTTGCAAGCAAGGTTTATACACCCATGGCCGCGGTGATTGTGGCCGGAATGACGCCGCCGCTCGGATTGGCACTGGCGTCGTTTCTCTTTAAGAACAGGTTCGATCTCGAGGAGCGTGAGGCGGCAGGTGCGGCGCTCGTGCTGGGGCTATCGTTCATTACAGAAGGCGCAATCCCGTTTGCGGCGAAAGATCCATTGCGTGTCATCCCGTCGATTATGGTCGGCTCTGCGGTGGCGGGGGCTGGTTCGATGGTCTCCGGCGTCCAATTCCTCGTTCCCCATGGCGGGATCTTTGCCGCGCTTATTCCGGGCGCTGTGACAAATCTGCCGGGCTATTTTGTCGCGCTCGTCGTTGGGACGCTGGTTACTACAGGCGCGCTTTTTATTCTAAAGCGACCGATCGCGCTTCTGAAACCAATTCCAGCTGTTAAGAAAGCCGCCGCGGCAGCCTGAGAAGACAAAGGTCCACTCAAGAATAAGGAGCAAAGCCATGATCCAGTTAAGCCCGCAGAACGTTCAACTCAACAGCCGGGCCAGAAACAAAGAAGAAGCCATCCGCGCTGCCGGACGGGTCCTGATTGAAGCGGGCAACATCGAGCCCGGATACGTCGAGAGTATGCTTGGACGCGAGAAGCAGGCTAACACCTATCTCGGCAACGGGATTGCAATCCCGCATGGTATGAAGGAAGACCGCGAGTTGATTCTCAATACCGGCGTCTCGGTTGTCCAAGTACCAGATGGCGTTGAATGGAATCCTGGCCAGACTGTACGGCTTGTGGTCGGCATCGCGGCCCGCTCGGATGAGCACCTGGGAATCCTCTCCGCGCTGACCGACGTGTTAGATGACCCGGCTGAAGCAGAGCGATTGGCCAAGACAAACGATCCCGCTGACGTCATCGCCGCTCTTACACGGGGGGCTCCCAGCAAACCGCCGGCACCGGCAGAGCAACTTGTCGATGCACATCACATGGATGTGAAGGTCCTCTCTGATGCCGGACTGCACGCGCGCCCGGCGACCTTCCTTGTGGACGTGGCTAAGCAATTTGAATCCGAGATTCGCGTCCAGTACGGGGCAAAAATCGCTAACGCAAAGGCGCTTGCGTCTTTGTTAAAGCTTGGCGTAGAGAGCGGCGGCACGATCCGCATCCTGGCTTCCGGGCGCGATGCTCAAGCTGCACTGGTTGCATTGAAGGAAGCGGTTGAGAGCGGGCTCGGCGAAGAGGAAGAAGTGAAAGAGCCGGCTCCCAAAGCAATCGCGTGGACGCCGAAATCAAGCGTCCGTGCAATCACCGGAGTGGGCGCATCGCCCGGTTTAGCGATTGGACGCCTCTTCCAGTTTCAAGCAAATCAAATCCTGGTTAAAGACACACCGCGTGATCCGGAAAACGAGAAGACTGCGTTCAAGCAAGCACTGGAGACTGCGCGCGAGCAACTCGGTGCTATCCACGACGCAGTTCAGGAACGGTCCGGTAAAAGCGAAGCGGCGATTTTCCGCGCGCACCAGGAGTTGCTTAGTGATAGCGACCTTTACGGTGAAGTGTCGTTTCTTATCGACGACGGCCACAGCGCCGCGTGGTCGTGGCAGCACGCGATCGAAACACGGATTGCTGATCTCAGGCAATTGCAGAACGAACGCCTGGCCGGGCGCGCCGTTGATTTTCACGACGTTGGCCAACGTGTGCTGCGGCTTCTCGCAGGCACTGAGCAGGGTGATCCCCATTTACCTGACGACCCGGTCATACTCGTTGCCGATGACCTTACCCCTTCGGACACTGCACGGCTTGATCCCAAACGCATTCTGGGACTTTGCACCGCTCTAGGCGGGCCGACTTCGCATACTGCGATCATTGCGCGTTCGCTCGGCATACCGGCTGTCGTTGGGGTCGGCGCCGTCGTGCTGGAGCAAAAGGGCGGGATCACTTGCATTCTTGATGGCGCAGCGGGACGGCTTTATCCGGAGCCGGGCGTCGCAGAAATCGAATCTGCAAAAAAATTCCAAATCGAACTGCAGCACCAGCGCGACGAGGAATTCGAAACGCGTTACCAGCCGGCGGTCCTCACTGATGGTCACCGCGTCGAGGTCGTCGCCAATATCGGCAAGGCAACCGAGGCTGCTACGGCCGTCGAGGCGGGTGCCGAAGGCGTGGGATTGATGCGCACGGAATTCCTGTTCCTCGAACGGGATACCCCGCCCACTGAGGAGGAACAGTTTGAGGCTTACACCACGATGACTCGCGCGCTTAATCGCCTGCCGCTGATAATCCGTACGCTCGACATAGGCGGCGACAAAGTAGTGCCGTATCTCTCTTTGCCGAAAGAAGACAATCCGTTCCTCGGCGTTCGTGGGATCCGTCTCTGTTTGCGTAGACCCGAGCTGTTTGTGCCACAGCTGCGCGCCATCTATCGTGCCGCCTCAACCGGCCCCATCAAGATCATGTTTCCGATGGTCTCCACGTTTGAAGAGCTCCGCGAGGCGAAAGAAATGGCCGAGGAAGTTCGTAAGAATCTGGGAGCGCCGCCGGTAGAAATCGGCATCATGGTGGAGGTTCCTTCGATTGCAGTCATGGCCGGAGAATTCGCCCAGGAGGTGGATTTCTTCTCCATCGGCACCAACGACCTTACCCAATACGCTCTGGCGATCGATCGGGTGCACCCGGCGCTCGCAAAGCAGGCAGATAGCCTGCATCCTGCGGTGTTGCGGATGATTGATCTTACGGTGCGTGCTGCTGAGGCAGCTGGAAAATGGGTCGGCGTCTGTGGAGGCGCCGCCGGCGATCCGCGCGGCGCAGTGATCCTCGCCGGCCTTGGTGTGCGCGAACTTAGTATGAGCTTGCCAAGCATCGCTGCCGTCAAAGCGCATCTGCGCGGGATTTCGTACGCGAGGGCGAAAGCCTTTGCCAAAAAAGCGCTTGCCTGCAAAACCGCGGGAGAAGTGCATGCATTGTCGTTGCCTGTGTGAACGACCGAGAAATCAAGATGGAAAACGGAGTTCCCAAATTTGACGTTGTCACTGTTACGCTGAATCCGGCGATCGACCGGACAGTTACGATTCCCAACTTTACGGCAGGCGCAGTTAACCGCGTCGAGCAAGAACATTCAACACCAGGTGGCAAAGGCGTTAACGTTGCATCCGCGCTGGCAGATTATGGGCATCTGGTTGCCGTGACCGGCTTTCTGGGGCGGGAGAACACCCCGTTGTTTGTAGACCTGTTTGCACGAAAAAAAATTGAAGACCGCTTCGTGCGAATCACCGGAAGAACTCGCGTGGGAATCAAGATCATCGATCCTGTCCTTCACCAGACGACTGACGTTAATTTCCCGGGGCCTAAGTCTGCGCCCGCTGACCTTGACGCACTCCGTGAGCAGCTCGCCGCGCTGGACAGCACGTGGGTTGCCATTGCAGGCAGCCTCCCGCCTGGCGTGAATGCGGAACTTTATCGCGACATCGCTATCGGGCTGAAAGCTGTCGGCAGGAAGGTCGTCCTGGACACGAGCGGCGAAGCGCTCCATCGCGGGGTTGAAGCCGTGCCGAATATCATCAAGCCTAACATCTATGAACTGGAAGCACTCGTCGACAAACGGCTCCAGTCGGAAGCCGAAGTTATCGAGGCTGCCAAAAAGCTCGTTGAGCAAGGAATCGAACTCGTTGCAGTTTCAATGGGTAAAGATGGCGCCTGCTTCGTGAGCGAGGCGGCTGCCGTCATCGCGCGCCCGCCGGAAATCGAAGTCAAAAGCACCGTTGGCGCAGGGGACGCGATGGTTGCAGGCATTATTGCAGCTCAACTTCGTAAGTTCTCGCTGAAGCAATGCGCGCGGCTCGCCACGGCATTTTCTCTCGTAGCGCTCACGCGCATCGAATCCGGCCTCACTTCAGCCGCTGCAGTTCATTCGTTGATGGACCAGGTCTCCATCCGCGAAGCTTGGACTCGCGAAGATCAGTTCTAGCCCGCAAACGTTTCGCAAAGCAGCGCCCGCACTTCAGATTTCGTAAACTCTTATTTTCTCCTCCAGACAGTCGGGTTCCAGCTTATCAAACATGTCGAGAAACCGAACTCGAAAACTGCCTGGACCTTCAGTCCCCGAGTGTTCGGCAGCTAGTTCACCCGCGATATTCATCACCGTCATAGCCGAGATTGCAGCCGAGAACGGCGACGGGCTTACCGGTAGAAAGGCTGCAATGACGGCGGTAGCAACGCATCCGGAACCCGTTGTGCGCGCCATCAGAGGATGCCCGTTTTCCAGAGCGAATACCGAATCCCCATCTGACACGTAGTCGATAGCTCCACTCGCCACCACCACGGTTCCGAGCGCCTTGGACAGCGTGCGCGCTGCATTCGCGCACAACCGAATTGGTCAACGACAAAACCAAAGGGGTCGTCTGTTGCAACTTGCGGAAGTCAGTCCAGACACCATCCACCGTGACGTTCATAAGCGGAGCATACAGATGTTTGTCTACAGCATGCGGTGTCCGATATCCAGCTAGCAAGGCGGCGCCTCAGACCAGCGAGGGGCATCCGGCAGTTTGATCGCGCTGGGTGTAGAACAGCGGGGTTCAGCCGCCTCGCTTATGGCGGGACCGAGGATCTGAATGAGAGGGCGAATGCCTTGGCGCGATCAGCATACTGCGTTTCCTTTTTCACTGGGGCGTGCCTGCGAAGA
>JAFAHS010000441.1 GCA_019237115.1 Deltaproteobacteria bacterium | reverse complement strand
GCGAACGGTTTGAGTCATAGCCTTCGCCCTTGTGAGCTGCGTCGGTGCGCGTGCCGGCGGTATGCCGGAACCTGCGCCGCATTCATACCCTGCTCGGGCGGCGGCCGACAGGGCCTCGGATGGCGAAGCCACCGGTTCCCGCCTACCCGCTTGTGCGGCGGGATTCCTTCCATAGATAACGCTCAGTGTCGCGTCCCTCCCAGCCCCCCTGCGATACGCGACATGAAGAAGCCCCGGCTGCGTATTCGCCGGGGCTTCGATTTACGGGGATTCTCCTCCTGGTCGGGGCGGCCCCGTCCGTAATCTGGTTACTACGGTACTGCTCTAGCCTCCATCGGCTCGCGCGCCTCCGCGCTCGGAGTTAGACACAGCCACAGCCAAACGACACCATTCGCAATCGGCACGAACATGAGAAGGGTCCACCAGGGGGAATACCCACTGTCGTGTAGGCGGGCGAGGGTCAAAACCAATATGAGTGCGCTAGCAATGAGCACCAGGAGGACCACCATGCCCATTGCCCAGGGAGCAACGGCATTGACCAACGCCCCAGCAGCCGCTGGGATAAAGCTCGCGCACAGTGTTGCAAGAAAATATGGCAGGCGTCCCAGGCGGAATACAGCCAGATCGGGCTCTGCCGCCGGTTTCCAGATGCTGGTATGACGTGTCTCGGGCATCAGGAAAACGCCGAGCACGAAGCACACCG
Organism: Deltaproteobacteria bacterium; assembly: GCA_019237115.1. GTDB lineage: Bacteria > Desulfobacterota > Binatia > Binatales > Binataceae > JAFAHS01. Next base: position 1,605 of record JAFAHS010000441.1, on the reverse strand, counting down.
CGGGAACCACGATCGGATAGACCAACGCGGCTCCGAGGCTGCCCGTCGCCGCGAAACCCGCCGACGTGACGAATGGCACCAACCCGCCGCCCCAACCGTTGCCGATATGGTACGGCACCGACACCGACGTGTAGCGGATCCGGCCGGGGAAGAATTCGGCCAGGAACGCCCCGACCGGTCCATAGACCATCCCCACGTAGCACACGAGGATGACGATGATGAAGACCGCGACGGGATAGTTGATATTGCCGGGCTGGGTGACCTGACCAAGCCATGCGTACAGCGGATAGTAAGTGACCGCCGCGAGCAACATGCCTCCCAAGATCACCGGCTTGCGGCCGATGATGTCGGACAACCAGCCAAACAGGATCAAACTCGGCGTTGCGATGAGGAGCGCGGCTCCCACGATGTAGGCCGTGGTCAGCGGGTCGACCTTGGAAACCTGCTGCAGGAAGTACAACGCCCAGAACTGGCCGCTGTACCAGACGACTCCCTGACCGATCAGCACGATGCAGGCGATCAGCACGAACTTGACGTTAGTACTGGCGAAGGCCTCTCCCCACGGATTCGTGGTCATCTTCGCCTTGGCCTTGATCTCCTGGAAGATCGGCGTCTCCCCGAGCTGCAGGCGGATGTAGATGGCGATCGCCACCAGCAGGAAGGAGATCAGGAACGGAATTCGCCACGCCCCCGCGTCGAATACTTCGTTGCCGAAATACGTGCGTGTGGCGATGATCACGAACAGCGAGACTACGATCCCGAGCGTCGGAGAGGTCTGCAGCCAACCGGTATAGTAGCCGCGGCGTTCGTCCGAAACGTGCTCGGCGACGTAGGTGATGGCGCCGCCATATTCGCCGCCCAGGCAGAGGCCTTGGATCATCCGCAGACCGAACAGGATGAACGCGGCGGCGAGACCGATCTGCTCGTAGGTCGGGATCAACCCGATCGCCCCCGTGCCCAACCCCATTCCGCTGAGCGTAACGAGGAACGTGTACTTGCGGCCAATCCGGTCGCCCAGCCATCCGAACAGGAATGCTCCCAATGGGCGGATCAGGAATCCGGCGGTGAACAGCGCAATCGTGCTCAGCAGCGCCGCGACCGGGTGGGATTTTTCAAAGAACTTGACCGACAGGACCGCCGCCAAGCTGCCGAAAATATAGAAGTCGTACCATTCGATGACGTTTCCCACCGCCGCCGCGATGATCACGCGCCGGAAATCCCTGGGGATTTCAACAGGCCCTGCAGCCATAGCCATAGCCATATTGTTTCCTCCGTATTGCCCAGCGTTATGGCCCAAAAAGGTATCATTGCGCCGAGCGTGACCTAATTAGACTTTCGGCTAGGCACGGCGTTTTTGCGTGCGACAGAATGCGCGTAGCCGTGCGTCGGCGCATGCCGCACCGCACGCGTGCTGGACGATTTCTTCAGCCGGCGCCCGGGCGGATTGCATTTCATTTTGTCCGCGCGCGCGACGGTTTGGGCCGCGCGAGTCAGGCCGTCCGCTTGGTCACGACATAGAGCGCCAGCGCCGCGGCATTGGAGACGTTGAGGCTCTTGATGCGGCCCGGGAGATCGAGCCGCGCCACCTGGTCGCAGGTTGTGCGC
>JAFAHS010000256.1 GCA_019237115.1 Deltaproteobacteria bacterium | reverse complement strand
CGAGCCGGGCTCCTTCATCCCGTAGGAGATGTGCACCATCGACATCGAGTCTTCGACGGTCACTCCCTGAAAGCCGCTCGCTTGGCGGTCCTTGTCAGTGCGGGCGAGACAAGGCAGGATCAGCGCCCGCGTGCCATGCACGAGGTGACTGCGGTTGAGCTTCGTACTCACTTGGACGGTCAGCTGGCATCTCCGGAGTGCCTCGGCGGTGTAGGAAAGATCCGGAGAGCAAAGTGCGAAGTTACCGCCGAGAGCGACTAGGGCCTTCACCTCACCGCGATGCATCGCCTCGATCGTCGCGACGACGCCCAGTCCGTGCTCGCGTGGCGGGTTAATTTCGCATACCTCGGCGAGGCGATCGAGGAAGGCTGCGTCCGGACGGTTGTCGATGCCACAGGTGCGGTTGCCCTGCACGTTGCTGTGGCCGCGGATAGGGCAGGGGCCGGCTCCCTCGCGACCGATGTTGCCGCGCAGAAGCAGCAGGTTGGTGATCTCGCGTATTATGTCGACGCTGCACTCATGCTGGGTGATGCCGAGGCACCAGGCGATGATCACCCGCTTCGACGCGATGTAATTGTCCGCGAGCTTCCGGATCTCGGACTCGTCGATGCCGGAGCCTTTTACGAGCTCCGACCAGGGGGTGGACTCGACGAGAGCGCGGTACTGGTCGAAGCCGTGCGTGTAGTGCTCGATGAATTCCCGGTCGAGCACGTCGCGATTCTTCTCCGCCGCTTCGAGAACCGCCTTGGCGACGCCACGCATCAACGCCATATCGCCCCCAATCCGCACTTGGACGCTCAGCGTTCCGACCTTGGTCGCGTGGAATGTGGCCATGTTAACGAACTCGTGCGGGACGATGGTTCGCCTCGAGGCGGCTTCGATTAGCGGGTTGATGTGGATGAGTTGCGCGCCGCGCCGATCGGCTTCGGCGAGCCACGTGAGCATCCGGGGCGCGTTCGTAGCGGCGTTGTCACCCAGCAGCCAGATTGCGTCGGCTTGCTCCCAGTCGTTGAGATCGACGGTTCCCTTCCCGGTCCCGATCGCCGCCGTCATCGCCCGTCCGCTCGCCTCGTGGCACATGTTCGAGCAGTCGGGCAAGTTGTTCGTACCGAACTCGCGCACCCAGAGCTGGTAGAGGAAGGTCGCCTCGTTGCTAAGCCGGCCTGAGGTGTAGAACGAGGCCTGGTGCGGGCTTTGAAGCGCGCGGAGCGTGCTGCCGACCAGCGCGAAAGCGTCTTCCCAAGAGATCGGTTCGTACTTGTCGCTCCCGGGGTTGTAGCTCAGCGGCTCGGCCAGGCGTCCGACCGCCTCGAGGTTGTAGTCGCTCCAACCGGCCAGTTCGCTGACGGTGTGGGCAGCGAAGAACTCGCGGTCGGCTTTCGCGGGAGAAAGCTCCCAGGTCGTGTGCTTGACGCCGTTCTCGCAGAGGTCGAGCTTGAGCCCCGATGGGTCGTCCGGCCAGGCGCAACCCGGACAGTCGAAGCCGCCGTCTTCGTGGTTCATCACGAAGAGGGCGCGAAAGCCCTCAATCGGCTCCCCCGCGCGCTCCAGGACGCGGGCGACGCTGCGCGCAGCGCCCCAGCCTGCCGCAGGGTGGTGATACTCGTGTCGGCAGTAGTCGTCGCCCGGGGCCGGGCCGCGGCCGAGCGCCGGCTTGCCTGGAACTGCACCGAGCATCAGCTCCTCCGTGTCGTGGGACTTGTCCGATATCGATGGCATCGCTCTTCCTTTCTTCCTGTGGGCACGTGATTAGAGGTGGTGAGCACGCGCTACCCGCAACTCTCTTCGAGAACTGGAACAACGCCGCGAGGTCGGGGCCCTCGTGCCCGAAAGCTCCCGCACAACTGACGGAAGATCGCTTTGGGTCCTTCTGAGCATTTGGCGGGAGCCAGAAACCAGAAGGATCTTCCCATGGGGACGTTGATAACGCAAAAGGGCGTGGAAAGTAAAGCGTATCCGGTGAAGCGCATGGTTGACAGCGGTGGTGGGTTTTCGCAAAGGGACGGCAGGTAAATCTAGCCGCCTAAGCAGTGCAGCCGTCAGTCCAGCGACGCGACTAACGGGTAACTCGACAATGCCTGGCGTGATGGCAGCGAGATAGCTGCGAATCGGGATTTTCAACCGGCGACAGGTTTCCATGAAAATTCGGCTCCGATCGAAACGCCGAGTTAGGCGGTCGTACAGACTTCTGGCTGACCAACGACTTTCCTCGCGCCGATACCTGATGGAGATTTGCCCGTTCATTCGTTGCCTGGAGCTTTCTGCCAACGATTCCGCTGCATTCGTAGTCATTCAGCGGTTCCTCACGCCTGGCTGGAGGCAATCGCACTCGGCCCATCGCGTCACGCTTAAAGATTTGCGCACCTTCGTCTGGCGTATATGTCATAGAACTCCCTTACGACATTTACGCGTTTTCTAACAGTGGTGCTTGGCGTGACGGTTACATGCGCTTCAAAAGTGTCGCCGGCGCCAGTTTCTTGGGTCTCCGCCTTCGGAGCAACCGCTAAGATTAGACCGCAGATGATAATCGGGATGCGACAATGAAGAGGAGTGTTGTAAGTCTTCTGAACATATTACTTTCCTCCGAGAAACGTTTAGCGTCGCGAGAGGCGGCCTGGAATGCCAAGAGCAAGAAGTCGAATGCGCCAGAGCGCAGCAGCCAAAATAGCGAATGTATGGACCGGGAGCGCAGGCAGCCTGTCGGCTCGGGCAGGTGTTTTCACTCAGAACTTTCGCCACTGCTTCGGTAGTCGTGAGGTGAACGAATACTCACCTGCGCCGGTCAGCAAGAGAGCCAGGGCGATCAGTAAAGGCACATACCATGCCGCCTTTCCCTATGTCGTAGCCGTGTGGCAGGTGGACAGTGAAGGTGGCGCCAAGGATCAGGTTACCGTCCCGAGCCACCAACTTGAGCTCAATCTGCGGATGACCTCAACCTCACTCCAATCTTCCTTAGTGAGCTCCTTTTAGAAAGGTCTCAGCATTCGCCTGGGCATGGCCACCAGATGTGATTCGAACCTACAAGCGGTCTCCGATACAAGAGGATCGTCTACGGCTTAAACGGCCATAGATCGTATTTTATAATGTCCTTGTTTAAAGTAACTTAGAAATCGACTATTCAATTATCACGCACTTTTCACTCACTTTTTACAAAGAGCTTCGAGAATTCCGATGCTTGCGATTGATGCGCGCCTCTGTCTCTTCCACCCGAGAGCCGATGGAGTCAGAGTCCCGCCCGAGCAACGAACAGGGCTTAGAGAGTGCCGTGAATCTGGAGGGCCTTTGATCACGAGTTCATCCAAACACCCCTGGCTAAGCACGCCTCTTTTAGCGGATCTCTTGTAGCCGAAGTGTCCTCGCTTTGCATCTCAAGCGTTATCAGGTATCGCAAATTTGCGAGGCCACCCACCTGTCGCAGCAACATGTTGTGTTCCTCATCCTCTCCCTGCTTCTTACTAATTTCCGCGCTGCGCTCACTGATTACCCGCTCCGCTTCTTCGTCAGGAATAAAAGGTAGACCGGCGGCACCTGACGAATTAAAGAAACACCACTTCGTGGCCACGCATCCGCAGGTGACGCGCCAGTGCGGTCATCGGGTTGAGGTGGCCTGGTACTTGCGGACAGATAAAGCCGAATTTCATGGAATATTGTTCGCGTTGTAGATGTCAGACGTTACCGAAGCCTTTTCGGCCAGGTATTCTCCGAGTACTCGCTCAATTATGTCTGCGGCGGTCTCAAGTCCATGCGTCTGCGCAAGGATTTTTTGGAACCAGCGTGCCCTATCGCGATAAGTGGGATTTGATGTTACTTTTCGAATCAGCTGCGAAAGACGTGATGCGTCCAAGTCACCTATCTCGACAAATTCACCCACCCCGTGGTAGGCGATTCTAGCGGCAACACCGGGTTGGTCATACCCAATCGGGATCGCTACCATCGGTACTCCCTGTGCCAACGCTTCCAGAGCTGTATTTAGCCCCGCATGGGTTATGCAAAGAGCTGCCCGCTTTAA
>JAFAHS010000032.1 GCA_019237115.1 Deltaproteobacteria bacterium | reverse complement strand
CAGCCGCTTGGGGTGTTATTTTGTCTCTGCCACGAGTTTGGGTCCTACTTCGGCAACCCTTTCATCCTCAGCGGCGCGTAGTAGTGCCTGTCACCCAGTCTCCCCACCTCGGCAAAGAATTCAGGCCCGGCGGCCTTGCCAGCCTGTTCCAACTCCCAGGTCTGCCGCTTGAAGCTCCAGCTCTCCGGACAGAGCCGGCGCGCTTCTGCGAAATATTTAAGCGCTTCGTCGCGACGGCCCTTTTCGAAGAGGTACTCGCCGAGGCGAAAGTTCGCAATCGCGAGCGCGTCCGTGTCATTGAGTCTGACTGCTCTGCGGCGCGCGTCCTCTTCTGAAAGCACGAACTCGCTGCGCTCGCCCTTTGCAACCCAGTCGCGGATCGCATCGACGTATGCGCGACGCAGCCGTTTGCCAGCGTCGGTCGCGTGCTTCGGAATCTGAAAGGTCTTTGGATCCATCGCGCGAACGATGTCCTCGGCCACCCCAGCAGGCTCAGCGGGCCTCACGACGCGTCCCGTCTCATCGATCCAGACCACCATCGGCACATTGATGAATCCGTATAGCTCGCTGGTGATATGCTTTTGATCGATCAGACAGGGATACTGGGGGATGCCGGCGTGGCTAGTGAAGTCGTCGTCCCACCCCATGCCGTCTTTGAGTAGTGGCGGAAGCTCGGCTGATGCGGGCCGAATGTAATCACGAACCGCAGGCGCGCCCGCGCTATCCAGCGCGACTGCGATAATCGTGAAGCCCTTGTCCCTCAGTTCCTCGTAAAGGCCCTGCCAGACTGGCAGGTCATGGCGGCATCCTCACCAAGAGGCCCACGCGGCAAGGAGCACCTTCTTGCCGCGATAGTCAGAGAGGCGATGCAGCTTGTCATCCAGATCGGGCAGCTCGAAATCGGGCGCTTCGACCGAGGCGAGCGTGGCGCGGCGCTGCGCAGCGGCTTCGCCGAAATACCAGACGCCGTTTTTGTCATCATGCACAACCGGTTGACCGAGATGGCGCGCTAACGCCGCGAGGTTGAACTCCCGCCGCCCGCTGTCCCGAACGAATTCGGGCGCACGCGCTGGCGGAAGCGGAATGCAAACCTCGCCCCTGCACGCACCTTCGGCCTTAAGTTCCCAGCCGCTCGCGCTGGTCAGGTCGGCATTGCTCAGCCAGAGGTTGTCGCCTTCGGCCTTCGCGTCGCCAATCTCCGAAACGTGGTTCCCATATATGATATCGGTCGCCATGTCGCTGTCCTCTTCCATGCGATTCTTCATCGTCACTCTTTTTGATAATGTGAAGGTCCGCGAGGAACGTATATCGCTCGCTTCGGGGTTAGGCCTCTCAATCCAGCGGATGACGGAAGTGCGGGATTAAGGAGAGATGGAACTTTCGTCATTATCTGCAGAACTTCCTCCTCAACAAGCTCTGGCAGGTGTGCAGCCCATCGAACAAAGTCCGCATCCTTGCTGGCAGCGGCGAGGCTAGAAGGTACGGAGTCGGGACTGTGGATTTCCCATAGATCGAAGACCGTATTCAGGCGCCCGATTGCATTTTCGTAAGCCCCGACCAGCTTCCAGCCGGTCATCTCGAGCACCGGTTTGAGATGACTCATGACCTCGTAGAATTTTCGCTGCTGACCATACTTCACCTTCAGCGTGGCTAGGAGGTAATAGCTCATCTCGAAACTCTCTTATCGCGAAGAGTTGGTGATCGCGCGTAAGTGTTCTCAACCCAGGGATCGCACAGCCTCAGTACCATCCCAGCTACGATGGGCCTCGCGCATCATTTTGAAGAATTCGCGCGTGCCTGGAGCCGGATTGAGCAGTTCGACCAGCGAACCAGGACCGTCTCCCGGGTCAAGGTAAATCACTTCGCCACCTCCCGGGACCAGCGCTTCCTGAAGGACGGTCCCTCCCATTGCTGCGCAAACGCCCCGCGCTGCCTTCATATCGTCGACCAACACGCAGACGTGGTGCAGACCCTCTCGGTCCTCATCGCGCCAGTCCTTGAAAATCGAAGGAGCCTGATTATGTTGGCGGATGAGTTCGATCTGCATGTCGCCCCAATAGCCGAGCATGATGGAGAAATCGATTTCGACCGGCTCGCCGCGATAGCGTGTATGCTCCAGCTTCACGTGCTCGAGAGAAAAGAAGGGTCCCGCCCCAATTGTCCTGGTCCAGAATTTCAACGCCTTCTCGCAGTCGCCCGGCACGTACGCCATCTGCATGATGTCGCCGAGTTGTGCGATCGATGCCGCTGCGCTCATTTGAGCGTCTCCCTCGATTGCTTCGCCCATTCGATACCGCGGCGCAGCAGTTCGTAGTACACGGGCAGTTCCCACGAACCGCGCTCGACCCGCGGATACCATTCCATCAGTGGCTGCATATCGTAATGTCCGCGGCAGTGCCCCAGGGTGAGGTACAGCACCGCGCCCTTGCCGACGTCCTTGCGGTAGAACACAGGATGCTTCGCGCGCGGCCAGTCGCTCTCGACAAAACCTTCGGCCGTTCCTTCGAACTGGGTTTCCAGCAGCACGCGTAGCTCGCCGTGGGTCCTCATCAGGTAAAGCTCGTCGTTCGCTTCAAACGGTTCGACACCGCGGACGAGCGGGTCTTCGCGATCCGCCACCGTCACCTGATAGGGCGCGATGGGAGGATGGGCGATAAACATCGAACCGAGCGTTTCCATGAAGTGCGGCGCCCAGTTTGGGCTATCAACCTGTCCCGATTTCAGAAATCGCAGGATTGAATTGGTGCCGTGCAGCGCGTACCAGCGCCCACCGCGCGCCAGGAAACTTCGCAGCCGCTCCTGCTCATCCAGGCTCGGAACCACATCACAGGTGTAGCTGACCATGAAATCGGCCGCCAAAATCGCGTCGGTCGCGGAGTAATCCTCAAAGACGCGCACCCGCACGCGTTGGTCTTCAGCGAGTAGCTTGAGCAATTCCAGCCGAGCGAAGTTTATGTCGTGATACTTGCCACCAGCGATCAGCACGGATTGGTATGGTATGTCGCCTTTGCCCACCGGTTTGGACATTAGTCTTTGATCGTTCCTGGAGATGGCGCAGGTTCCGACGCCTGCGACAGATTGCCGTGACCGTTGATCGACGAGCCGTTCTGCTTGCTGGAGGGTTTAAACAATTCCTCTGAGGAAAGGCTTAGATAGTAGTCAATCGATTCGTGCAGGCGGTGAAGGCCAAGTTCGTTCTTTCCGAAGACAAAATCCTGGTTACCGCCGCTCGCCAGACCGCGCTGAATTTGCGCGCAAACCCAGTTGTCTTCCTTCTCTACCGCGTACATAAACAGATTTACGCTGGCGTCCGTTTGGGCCCGCTCTTCGTCGTTAGCCGGAAGGCGGGGATAGATGTGATTCTGGATTGTCCGCGACGTCTGCGGCGTCGGGCCCGGCAGCAGTTGCGACATCAGGCCTCCACGCAACCCAATCGCGAACGACACGTTGGGAAAAATGGTGCGCACCACGCTGACCCCTTCCTCGGTTTCCCACTCCTTCTGCGCCTTCTCGCGCAAGCCATGAATACGATAGGTAGGGAATCCGACTCTCTGATGCGGCCCGTACGCATCGTAGGTCATGATGTTGTTCATAACCTGCTTTGCGATCGTGTTCGGATGGAGCGTCGAGAAGTGGTAGCCCTCCAGATATCCGTCGTGCGCGACCTTCCAGTTCGAGGTCGGCAATTCGTTCTGCCGGTAAAGGTGCCAGTTCTCAAGGCCGAACGATTCCAGTTCCGGCATCATCCCTTCGAGGTACTGTTCCAGATCGATCGGCGCACCCGGCGTCAGGCGCACGAAGATCATTCCGGCGCGCTCCGCCGAGGGAAGCTGCACAAGGCCTCGCGATGCAGTACGAATCTCGCCGAATTTGTGGCGTCCCGCGACGCCGACCAGCGCGCCGCGATCGTCGAACGTCCAGCCATGATACGGGCAGGTGAAACGATCACATTGGCCCTTTCCCTCCTCGGTGAGCAGCGTGCCGCGATGGGTACACGTTCGGATGAACGCACGGACGATGCCATCGTCTCCGCGCACCATCAGTACCGGCAGCCCGACCACATCGATCGATTTGTAGTCTCCCGTCTCGCGCAGCTCGCAAGTGAGCGCCAGCAGCAGCGGAAGTCGCCGGAAAATCTGGTCCATCTCGCGTTGCCAGCGAACGGGTTCGAGGTAATTCCGGACCGGAATGTGCTTCACTGATTCGGCTGAATCCGTGGTGCCGTCGGTGACATGAGCGAGCAATCTTTCGGCCAATGCAATGTATTCGGAGCGTCGCATAGAGAACTCCCTCAGCTGCCCGAGCTGACTCCGAGCTGGCCCATCTTGCGCCCGTCAAACGTGATGAAGTGTTCAGGCGTCACGCACATGACGACGCGCCGCGGCGAATCGAGCATCGCCACGAACCCGGCTTGCTGCTTTTCGTCCTCGGGAATCAGCGCGGCGGCCAGCGCTGGATAGAACCAGCTCTTGGTTTCAGCATCCTGGAGCACCGCGCAGCGGCCCCTGATGGTTATCGTAGCGGGCGGCATTCTGGTTCCCGCGCTTGATATCGCAACCGAAACGCGATTGTCGCGCCGTATCGCCGCCACCCGCGGTCGCTGGCTGCTGGCAGTGAGCCACACCTTGCCGTCCCGCCACACGCAACTCATTACGACCCCTACCGGCCATCCGTCAGACCTGCGCCAAACAAACACGCATTCGTTCTGTGTGCGCAGCAGACTGTCCTGGTCTTCGCGGTCGAGAGTGAGATCCGATACTTCCTCGTAGTCTTTCATCTTTCTGATCTCAGCTTGGTGGTCAGGCTTTTACGATAGGACCATTTCTTTTGCTTTTCGGATTCGTACCGCGAACGAGCCGGAGCTTCGATTGGCCCCGAGCGATGGCATGCCGCACCATCGTATGAACAAATTCCAGAAATCGCGCGCGTTCGGCCGGATCGGCCGGCTTGGTCCAGTAGAACGTGTCGTATCCGGTCATCAGAGCGAGGAGCGCAAGGGCGAGTCCCTTGGGGTCTTCTGCCCCCGCTTCGCCCAGCGCCTCGGCCATCGGCTCGCTATAACGAAACTGCACCTGAGTGTAGAACTTGTTGACGGTGCCGGCGCGCACGCAGGCTGCCCAATACTCGATGAAGGCCAGCGATGCCTGCCACTCTTCGGTGGTTCGAGTGAGGTAGGTTTCCAGGAGTAGGTCAATTCGCTTGACCGGATCTGGTTCCGAATTGCGAATTCGGGTCAGCACGCGCAGCAGCCCGTCGAAAAGCCGCTGCACCACGCACTGCATCAATTCGTTCTTGTCCTTGAAATAGTAATGAAGGATGGAGAGCGGGACCTTGGCTTCCCTTGCGACCAGGCGAAGCGACGTGGCCGGAAACCCCCGTTTGCAGACGATGCGCAGCGCGGCGGATTCAATTTCCTCACGGCGGATTTGATGGACGGCAACCTTCAATTTGGAGTTGGCATAACGGGGCATGGGCTTCTCATGGACGTCCGTTCGGTTTCCTTGGACGTCCGACCAAACTAGTGAAAAAGGGGCAAGTTGTCAACCGAGCAAGGTCCGGTCCGTGGCAGCCAGCCCATTGCTCGATGTAGCGCTTGCTCTCGAATCATGATCGAACGCAGACGTCGATGGATCGCACATTCCGCACCGCGCGAAGTGCTTTGCGACGACATGTGGTGGATCGTTTCGTAACGTAGGTCTGTCGCCGTCACCTGCTATCCCGGGAACTTCCCTCGCCTCCACTGCCTCCGCTCCACGTCTTCTGTTTGATCAGGTACTTCGACCCTCTGCAAGTCACCTCGTGATCGCTTTCGGCGTGAGGCTCGAACGGCGAACCCGATATTATTTCGGCCTGCATCAGATGTCGTCGCACCTTCTTCTCCACCCAGTTTTCGTGCATACCGCGCACTTGCGTGAGTTCGAAACCAAGCGTTGATCGGCTGCATCCTCCATCCGAATCGATCGCTCACGACACAACTCCGATAGCGAGAAGTCGCGCCGAGGAGACTGCGGTCGGAACAGCTTGCGCCGGCCGTTGGCGTCGAGAACGGTTTGGCTCAGGTTTGGCAGCTGGTGTCACAAATCGGCGCAAAATGGCCACAGTCGGAACAATCGGTGGCTGACAAAAGTCTCAATAATATTTGGCTTTTTTGACCGGCAGTGGTCATGGCTTGCCCTTGGCCTTAGTCCGGGTTCGATTCCCGGCCGGGGCATATTCCTCGCCAAGATCCTTTGAAAATGCTTCACTTTTCGAAACCGCCGCCGGGACCGGCTCGTCCACGGTTTGGCAAACGTTGCAGGCTGACCGCCGTTTTCGACAACCGCATGACCTGCAAGGAGAACCCATCGAGGTAGAGCGGTTCCTCTTCCGGCGTGCGCGTCCAGCGCCCGTATGCCTCATCGATCTTCTTAACTCCGAGATGACCCAGCTGGTGAGCGATCCATTGCAAAGGTTTTCCCGCCCGAATCATCAGCGTCGCGTAGGTGTGAGGGAGGTTACAGAGCGGCAGGGGTCGATCGTCCACGCTGCGCTCCAACATGGGCCGGCCCATCGGTCCGCAAAAAATAAAGCGCTGCTCCGCTGTTCGATCAGTCTATTCAGACCTCCTATAGTGCACCCTCTTCCAGACTTGGCGTAATCGCCAGGCAGGCATCGCTAGTCCGAAGTTCCTGCAGCGTTTAGAAATGAGAGTCCGGTTTGATTGAGGAATCATCGGAAGCGGGGAATAGCTACTGGCTACATTCGGTAGTTGACGCCGAGCAGATCGAAGGCGCGTTGCTGCAGCGGAGTGGGAGTGGTGAGGAGGTCAAAGGGCACCGGGTCTTTGGTGTTGGGAGGATGCGGTTGCGGGCGAGGGTCGCGAGATCGCTCATCAGGGTCTGGAAGCTGTGCACCGGAGTGTCGTCGGCAGTGAGTTTGGTGAACGCCTTGCGCTGCGCGCACGGCGCGCGCTGCGCCGGCGCCACCACCGAGCGGCGCGCGGCCTCCGCGGCGGCGGGATCGTCGTCATCGAACAGGAGCGGGGCGAGCGCCTGGCGCATGTGCCACTCGAGATAGTAGGCCAGCATGCACAGCAGGACGTCGCGCGCACGCGCTTCGCTCTGCCGTCACCGGCCGGCTAGCTATAGGTAGGCCCGTTGCGCGGGATAGCTCTAGATTAACGCGTGGTAGGGGAAGGTAGATAGGTAGGTGCCTGCGAACATCGTAGAAAAACCAACATTGCGTTCCCACCGGAGCAAGGTGCGGGACTATTTGCTCGTGGGCGAGTCGCTTCGGTATGCGGCTCGACGGAACCTATGGACCGATATTAGGAACGCCCTTTGAACTCTCGCACTTTTTCAAGTTCAAAAACATTGTCGACAAGGGCGGCCTCGGCGAAGCTCATCCGATAGCGTCCAATCCGAGAATGATGGATTTCACTGATCCAAAAGCGCAGGAGTTGGTGGGGCTGTTC
>JAFAHS010000520.1 GCA_019237115.1 Deltaproteobacteria bacterium | reverse complement strand
GTGATTCCCACCCACGGACGCGCGGGTCTGAAACGACTGTTGTTCGGAAGCGTCGCTGACCTGATCATCCGCGAGTCGACCGTTCCGGTGCTAGCTGTAAGACATCCTGATCCGTGAGATGTTCTTCTGCTATCCCAGGCCTTTCTCGTTGTCGAGGTAGCGCCTCAGCGAATACTGACCATGTCGTGGTGATGGTGAGGGACCATGGGATTGGCATCCCGGCCGATGACCTGAAGCGCATTTTTGAGCGTTCGAGCGAGTCGAAGAGCTTAACCAGGTCACGGGTTTGGGAATGGGCCTCTGGATCACCAAACAACTGGTGGAAGCGTCTGGCGGAACGATTCGGGTTGAGAGTGAATTGGGCCATGGATCTGCCTTCGTGGTACGGCTTCCACGGGACAGAGTATAAGGTCAGGCAAGAATATCCCGGCGGCCAGGAGAACTCCTTTTGACGCAGATCTACCGTCACCCAGATGAGTACGACCTCGAACATCTTGGTGATCAGGAAGACATAGGCTTTTATCTCGGGCTCGTCCGACACCTCCGACCCAAACGCATTCTCGAGCTCGGTTGCGGTACGGGCCGAATAACGCTTCCTCTGGCCAAGCAAGGAATCAATTACGGGTATCGAGTCGTAGGGCTGGAAAATCAGCCTGAAATGCTGAAGAGTGCCGCCGAACACCAGCGAAGAGCAGGTCCACAGATTCAGCAGTGTCTCAGCTTTGTCGAGGGCGATATGCGTAGCTGGGCTGACGACGAGCCGTTCGATCTGATCATGGCGCCGTGCTCATCGGTCAGTCATCTGCACGACTTGGAGGATCAAATCAAAACATGGCGGCAAGCCCGTGCCAATCTCTGCGCAGGTGGCCGATATGTGGTCGAGGTCACGATGCCGAACTTGTCGGTCTTCGCAGACTCCTTTTCTCGGCCACCTCGAGCACTTGTTGAAATCGATATCGATAATTTCGACGAAACAGCCGGAATTCGGTTAATTCGTCGCAAGACTAGCAGCTACCTGAGTCATCAGCAGCGCGCGCAGATTCGCTTCCTTTATGAGAAGTATCGCGAAGGCCGGCTGGTAGACAGCTATCTTGACGATTTCGCGAGCCACATATTTTTTCCTCGCGAGCTTGAGTTACTTTTCATTCATACCAGTTTTCAGCTGGAGAACACCGTCGGTGACTATCAGGGACATCCGCTGTCGGCCCATTCGCCCCTCGTTATCATGACCGGCCGACGTGATTAGACCTTCGAATAGCAGTCCGCGCACAATTCAAGGAAGTTCGGATTCAGGATCTAGGCGTCGCATTTCCAAGTTCGATATCGCACAGGCATCGCCAGGGGTTTGGTGTCGGAATTTGGCAATCGGTTCCGCATGTTTTTCTTCAGCCACGTCGCACTGATTCCGATCGCGATGCCAGCCACAAAGCGAGCGACAATGGTGCGGCGAGCTTCGCCGAAACCGCACCACGCATCGTTACAGTGCCGACAAACCACGCACACACGAGAAATGCGATACTGCTGCCGATCGTTAAGCGCCTCGTAGCGGCATAATCAGCAGTTTACTTGCCCAGGGGTCAGCACCAGTGTCGCCAGCGCTATCGAGGGAGAAGCGGGTCCAAAAATCCGGCAAAGCTCTTCGGCTTGAGTATGTTCGCAAGAAGAGCAAATCCTTAGACGCGTATACCTCCGAACGACGAATCTGACGAGTTGCCTTGGTTCTGCTCACATCCGTCGCAACTTCCAGCATCTCCTGCTACACCAATATTCGCTGGACCTTAGGCTCAAGCGCAGACTTCCCCGGGCCGAAGCGGTCGCGAAGCAATCCCAGTAGCGCTTTCCGCGTCGTTGAAGTTCAAATTGCTGATACGTCGATTAGCGATAAAGCAAAGGAGCAGAAAGGGCTTCCCTTGTTAGGCCGGCCTCGATTTCTGGAGGGTTCCTATTTGGTGCCGGCAATATTTATCGGCGGCTCCTCTCCTAGCCGTTTTGAGGTGTTCAACTTCGATTGTCCACACTGACCCGTGGCGAGAACGATAGGCGCGATGGTCGGACTCACACACACACGACGACGCTGTTTCCTGTAATAGGCAGACGAATTCCTGTCGCCCCGGGTGGCGTTTTCTTGTGCGGCCATCAAGTGGGACGCAACTTAGTAACACCGTCAACGACAGGGGTAGGCTCAAACGCTGAGTTGCAAAAAAAGATCTCCGAAACGAACCCGCCGGGGGGCCGAGAAGCGTCCGACCGACTCCCCACATCAATGCGAAACTGATACGTGTGACGATTGGGGATGGCCTCACGATCATCCGCGAAGGGCTTACGGCCCTGTTTGAGGGTGACAGCGGACATCGCGGTTGCAGAGAGGTTGAACGCGCCGACGAGCTCAACCTCACGGTCACAGAGACTAGGTGAGGACGTTTTGCTACAAGACCTGCAGCTGGACCCTTGGACAATGGATGATCCCGCCGGCATTGCCAATCGACCAAGGTCCGTGGTGCTGACAGGCACTGACAGTGAGGACGATCTCGTCGACGCCCTGCTCCTGGGCGCGAGCAATCGTCAAGAAAACCTTTGGTGCGGAAACCATTCGAGAGGCGATTCGGGCAGTGGTTACCGGCGCCCCCTGGATGCCAGCCGACCTGCGCGGCAAGCTGACGGCGAAAGTGCTGGCCGAGCGCGCGGCGCGATTAAGCGTGCACGAATCAGAAATCGCGCTGATATGTGGCGGTCGGGATGCGCAAGGCGGAAACAGCTCGCGAGCTTGGCATAACCGAGCGAACGGGCAAGGTTCACCTCAACAACATGTTCAAAAAGTTGCAAATTCGGGAGCCCGTAGGACTCACATTTAAGCAATCAGCAACCGGCTATCGGATCGCGCGGCGCGCCCTGACGGACATATCCATAGCTTAACCGCCGACTATATCTTTCGACAAAATTGACGGCAGACCCCTCCCGCGCGACGATTCCCGCGTAGCGTTGGTCCATCGGAATGGGGCCAATTGCGTCAGACCGTCGAACCAGAAAGCAGGTTCGGCTCTCCTCTTCGGGAGAAGAATGGACGCAAGCGCGAATCGGAGTGCTCGCTCATTCTTGCGCGATCGGCCGAGATCGGATCTAGGCGTTTACTTGCAGAAGCCTGCACCAAGCCGAACCGATTTCTGCGAGTGTGGGAGTCAAGGGGGGGATGACTTGAAGACGATTTTGGTTGTCGGCGAAGATTCGGACCTCCAGCCTGCGCTGGCCGACTTACTTCAGAGTAGAGGGTACCGCGTATCGTGTGCTGACGACGAAGCGAAAGCGCTCCATGCCTTGGGAAAACAGAGGCGCCTTGCTTGATACTGCTCGACCTCATCTACAAGCCCTTCGAAGCCGATCATCTCATGAGAATGATTCAGCGTTACTGCGGTTAGAGCGACGACCGCGAGGGCGTTGCACGGCTGGAAACCGAGCCCGGACTTCCCCTGACGAGCGTGCTGGTTCACCACCATGCGAAAATGCATGCAGGGTATACAGTATCGCGGTTCATCAACCCATCCGCGGGACCAAAGCTTTGCGCAAACAGCGGCGAGGATCGAGAATCGGAAGCCCTTGGCTAAGTAGGTTCAGCCTTTTTAAGCAACCGCCGATTGGCAACAAAATCGAGAAGCGCTTCGGGATCTGCGGGCTTGGTGAAATATCTGCTGAAGCCGGAGTCCCCGGGGCGCCGGTCCTCCGGATCGATTCGCCAGCCCGATAACGCCGCGAGCGCGAGGTCGGGAAGAAGTTCACGCAGACGCCGGGCCAGTTCATAGCCGTCCATACCCGGAAGGCCGATGTCCACAACCGCCACGTCAGGTTGAAAATCCTTTACCGAGAGCAGGGCGCTCGCACCATCCTGCCGCGGTGCGTACTTCATGGCCGTTCGCCTGAAGGAAAAGAGCCGCGGCTTCAGCCAAGTCCGGATTGTCGTCGACGATCAGTACCTTCCTCTTTGGAGACTGACCATCGGCCGTGCTGGTGCGTTCTCCACCGGTTGGGGCTGAGTGCACTTCACGCGGTGCAACCGGAGCAAGCGGCAGTCGAACTACAAATTCGGTGCCCTGTCCCAGCCCAGCGCTGCTCGCTGTGACCGTCCCGCCGTGCATCTCTGTGAAGCGCCGCGCCAGGTTCAGCCCAACACCGAGCCCGCTCTTCTCAGATCCGCGCATCGGCTCACCCTGGAAATAAAGGTCGAATATCCGCGGAAGTACCTCCGGGCTGATACCAACCCCGCTATCACGAACGCGAATTCTGACTTCTTGGCCGCTTTCCTCGACCACTAAGTCGATGGTTCCCCCTTCCGGCGTATATTTCACAGCGTTGTCCAGAAGATTGGAGAGGCTCTGGGCGAGGCGAACCGGATCACCTTCGACGAAAAGCGACTGCCGCGACTTGGTCACATTTAATCGGTGCCCTCCGGAGGTAACGTTTGGTCGGCAGTTCTCCAGGGCTGCGTTAACGATTTGATTGACAGCGACTCGCCTCTTCTGGAGCGTCAGACGCCCGTGCGCCAGTCGTTCCACATCAAGTAGGTCGTCGACCAGACGGGTCAGATTCGTCAGCTGCCGCCCCAGAATGCTGCTCGCACGAGCCACCGACTGCTTGTCAACTTGGGGACGCTGCAGCACCTCGACACCGCTCACCATCGCAGCCAGAGGGTTACGTAGTTCGTGAGCGAGTATCGCCAGGAAGAGGTCCTTATTCTGATCGGCCGCGCGGACGGCCTCCTCTGCCAGGCGGCGGGCGGTAATGTCGCTGTTCACTTCGAGAATTACTGGAGGCAGATCGGGATGCCGGCGATGCAAAATCCAGCGGCTTGCTATGGTCAGGTGGGTTCCGCTCTTGGTGATCTGAGTCAGCTCCCCCTGCCACTGTCCGTCGCGCCGCAGGGCCTCTTCCTGCTCTTCGAGCGCACACGGAAACTGGGTCTTCAGAAGCTCGTGAGCATTCATGCCCACCGCCTCAGCGCTCGATTACCCGTAGAGCTGCTCGCAACCGCGGTTCCCGAGCACGATACGTCGGTCGTGGTCCAGGATCATCACGTGGGCCAGGCTAAGGATTTCCGCCTGTTCCTTGAGCTCGATCGTCTGACGCTCGAGTTGCTCTTCGAACAGCTTGCGATTGGTGATGTCGACGAAGGTGAGTACGACGCCGTCGATCTTGTCTTCCACCGTGCGGTATGGCGTAAGGCGAGACAGGTACCAAAGTCTTTCGGTACTTCGCACTTCGC
>JAFAHS010000132.1 GCA_019237115.1 Deltaproteobacteria bacterium | reverse complement strand
GGGCTATATTCATACCGGGGACATGACGTTTACGACAGATCAACAGCCTTATCTGCAAGGCTTTGTACCGGTACAGCAGATGTATCTATACAAACTGTCGGGCGGCGCCGTCGCCCCAGCCGACACCAATACGAGCTTGGCGTACGTTACCAAAGACAACGTCCAGCTCTACCTTGGCAAGAGCCGCTTCGAGGGCAGCACAAGCACCGAACCGACCTAGAATGCCGAAGTCGAGATCTTCTGTTCCTTCCAGGTCAGGGCAGCATCAAACAATAGCGGCGCATGCTGCGGGGAAACCGCGCACGCGCCACTATGAAAGGTTGACTGAAAGGCGGCGCCGGGAGAACAAAGAGTAACGACGCAACTATGGCGCGGGCGACGCAATCCAGCCAGGTAATGCCGCGCAAGGTGGGCATTAAGATTCCGCAGACAGCTTTTGAGAGGCTACTGATCATTCTGTCGCGCTATCGGGAGGCAAGCATTGCCTTCGTCGCGGTGATTCTAGTCATCTACTTCCAGTTGGGCAACCCGGCATTTCTTTCGTCGCAGGAGCTGAGCGTCGTCCTGCGGGACACAGGGCGTTTCGGGCTGATCGCGGTCGCCGAAGTCATGCTCATGATCACCGGAGAGATCGATCTCTCGGTTGGTAGCACCTTTTCGCTTGCTCCATACGTGATGGTGCTGATGACTATTAGCTGGGGTGTCCCACTGGCCGCGAGTGCGGTTGCCGGCCTCCTGCTGGGTGTCGTCATCGGCGTGGTGAACGGAATTATCACCGTCAGATTCCGGGTGCCCTCCCTGATTACGACGGTCGGAACGTTTTTCCTGCTGCAAGGCGTCGTGGTGTCGATTTATAATAGCCAGCCAATTGTGGCGCCCGTACAGGAACCGTTCAACGAGACCTTCGGCGAAAATCTGTACGCCCCGGACGATTCTGTATGGTCCTGGCATGGCTTGACGGCATTTACGCCGTTTCTCTGGACTGCCCTGGTCGTCGCGGCGATGGCGCTCGTCCTCAACCGAACCACATTCGGCCTGCACACGATTTCCACAGGCAGCAACATTATCGGAGCAAAAGAGATCGGCGTGCGTACCGACCGGATCAAGATCTACAATTTTATGATTGCCGGGGTGTTTGCGGCCGCTGCCGGTATTATTAATACCATGGAATTTGCCTCCGCCGATCCACTCGCCGGCGGCCCGTTTCTGACTCTCGAAGCGATTGCCGCAGCGGTAATCGGCGGCACCTCCCTGCTTGGCGGGTCCGGGACGCCGATCGGCGCATTGCTTGGCGCGTTCGTAGTGGCGACACTCAGCAGTGGCCTCGTCATGATGGGCGCCCAGGCTACCGTTTCCGATATCTACCTCGGGGCTGCGATAATCCTTGCCATGGTGCTGAACGTTCAAGTCGACAGAGTGCGCGCGCGGAGAAAGCTATGAATGAAAAGGATATTCCCGCCGTTAGCCCGGCTGCCCCGGTCATTCTCGAGATGAACCACATCAGCAAGAGTTTCGGGGCTGTCACCGCGCTGGTCGACGTGAGCATAAAACTCCGCAAAGGCGAAGTGCTGGCCCTGGTTGGTGATAACGGCGCGGGCAAGTCTACGCTGATCAAGATCCTGTCCGGATTTCACCAGCCCGACACCGGAACGATCGTTTATCAAGGCAAAGAGGTACACTTCGACTCACCTCGCGAAGCGCGCGCCCATGGAATCGAAACAGTTTACCAGGACCTCGCGCTGATAAACCATCTCAGCGTCTATCACAACATGTTCGTCGGGCGCGAGTACCACAAACGCGTCCTGGGCCTGAAGCTATTGGACAATAGGAAAATGCGCACTCTTGCCAAGACCTATCTCGAAACGCTGGGCATAGAAATTCCGAGTGTCAACAGCACGGTCGAACTGCTTTCAGGCGGGCAGCGCCAGTCTGTCGCTGTTGCGCGATCCATTTACTCATCCCCTTCGATTTTGGTTCTCGATGAACCGCTGGCCGCGCTGGGGGTACGTGAAAGCGCGCATGTGTTAGGCCTGATCCAGAATCTGCGCCGTCAGCGCAGTGTCTCAATCATCCTGATCGTCCATAACTATAATCAAGTCTTCGAAGTGTGCGACCGCATCAACTTCTTGCACTCCGGCGAAATCGTCCTCGACGCGTCTACTTCCGCCACGAGTGAAGAAGAGTTGATCCGAATTGTGAAAGGGGGACTTGGGCGTGAGGCGATCGCTGCCGCGGCAGCCGAGGTCAGCACGGTCACAAAGTGGAGCGAACCCTCTCAAGGCGGCGCGTCGGCTTGACCAAAACAACGCCCGTGGAGTTTGGACATTTTCTCGTGCATGTTCCAATCGCCCGAAGGGCGAACAGAGAATAGCCCAGGCCTTCAGGCCTGGGGACGACATGCACCAGGAGCTCGCCGTGAAGGGGCGGTCGTCCGAATCGCTTTCAATGAACGTTGCGTTTGGGAATCACGCTTAGCAGTCGGCCGCCCTTTCAGGGCGAATCTGTCGGCGATGTTTTCCCAGGCCCGAAAGTCTTTCGGGCCTGGGCTGTTCCGTTTTCGCCCTTCGGGCGACGGCGGAATGTCCAACTCCGCGCGTTGCAAGCAACACTCCTCCAGAGGCTGGCTTATCTAAAATGGAATCGCAATCAAATGGATCCGACAAAGTCGATTTCTAACATCCT
>JAFAHS010000117.1 GCA_019237115.1 Deltaproteobacteria bacterium | reverse complement strand
CTAAACCCGAGCATGGAGCTGGGGGGCACCAAGGGAGACCTGAGTTACTACGTGACCGGTTACTTTCTGCAGAACGATCGGGGTTTGGAACCGCCGACTCCCGGTCCGGAGGCGATCAATGACACAACCCAGCAGGGGAACGCATTTGGGATCGCCAATTACTTCATCAATGCAACCACCAGGCTCTCGGTCTTTGGAGGCTTCAACCTCGCTCACTATGACATTCCCGCCAACCCCGGCCAGCCGCAGGTCTTCAAGCTCGCGGGGACCCCGGTCTTTAACTCCGCGGACGTCGACGAGACCCAGTTCGAGCAAAACTACTTTGGGGTGGTCGCTCTCCAGGGTGTCCTGCATGACGATATCGATTACCAGGTCGCCGGCTTCACCCGTTATTCGACGCTCTCATTTCATCCCGATGACGAAGGCGATTTGATTTTCAACGGCCAATCCACCAGGGTTTTCCGCAGCGACTGGGCAAGCGGTCTCCAGGGGGACTTTGCCTACCGCGGCATCGCCGACCACACGGTTCGGGCGGGCTACCTGTTCCAGGGCGAGCGCGCGGAATTCGACAACCACTCGCTCACCTTTCCCGGGACGACCGGGACGCAGAGTTCCGATATTCCGATTCAGATCGTGGACGATCGCGCGGAGACGGTGTGGCTTTACGGGATCTATCTGCAGGACGAATGGCGTCCGGCCGGAGCGCCCAAACTGACCATCAACTACGGCGCACGATTCGATCTGTACGACGGGTTCACGCGCTCTTTTCAGTTCAGTCCTCGCTTTACCGCCGCCTACCAGCTGTTTAAGCCGACCACCATCCACGCCGGCTATGCGCGTTATTTCACGCCGCCGCCTACCGAGAACGTTGCGGTGACAGACATCAAGGATTTCAAGGGCACTGTCGCCGAGCCCGAGGTTAAAGCCGACTCCAACATCTCGCCCGAGCGCTCCAACTACTTTGACCTGGGGGTTATCCAGAACCTGCCTTTCGGAATAAGGACCGACGTGGATAGCTATCTGAAGCTCTCCAGCCAGCTCATCGATGAAGGGCAGTTCGGACCCACGCTCATCTTTACCCCGTTCAACTACAACAGTGGCCGACAATACGGCGTAGAGGTCTCGAACACGTGGAATCGAGAAAATCTATCCGCATATGCGAACTTCACGTACTCGGTCGCTCAGGGCAGCACGATAACCTCTGACCAGTTCCTGTTCGGAAAGGACGAACTGGCCTACATAAGTGCGCGTTACATCTTCCTCGACCACGACCAGACCTTCACCAGCTCGGAGGGAATCGCCTACAACTTCCACGGGTACCTGCTTACTGCAAATGGCTACTATCAGAGCGGCCTTCGTAGAGGATTCGCCAATACCGGCAACCTTCCCTATTACATTCAGCTCAACCTCGGTATCGTGAAGAAGCTGGTGTTGCCCGAGATCGGCGGGGTAGAGCTTCGCGTGGTCATGGAGAACGCGAACGACCGCATTTACCAGATCCGCAACGGCAGCGGGATTGGCGTCTTTGCTCCCCAGTACGGTCCCCGTCGGGCGATTTTCGGCGGCATCAAATGGGATCTGCCGTGGGGCAAAACCGCGAGCTAAATGAAATTCCAAGGACAGACGTATCGATATGAATGAATTCAGAGTCGCGTGGGAGGCTCTCAGCTACGGCGGCGCGATGGTGTATCCGCTCCTGCTGCTGGGTGCGCTCGCGCTCGTGATCATGCTCGACCGCGCGGTTGCTTATTGGCGTTGTCTGCGACTTCCGGAGGAAGTAGCGGGTCTGATCGAGACCTACGGGTTTGAGTGGAAAGATTTGGATCGCGAGATCGAACAACTGGGTCCGCGCAACGCCTATGGCAGATTCCTCGGCGTGATTTCCTTCAATCGCGATCATCCGGCGTGGTGGGTGGAATCGCGCGCGGGTGACGAGGCGGGGCGAATCGAGAAGACCTTAAGCCGCGGACTCTGGATATTGGAGACGGTGGTGACTGCCGCACCCCTGATGGGATTGCTCGGAACGATCACCGGCATGATGCAGGCGTTTGAGGTGATCGGCGGCTCCGGTCTGGTCGCGCCGACCCGGGTTACCTCGGGGGTGGCGCAAGCGCTGATCTCGACCGCGTTGGGATTGCTGATCGCTCTGATCGCGCTCTTCGGCTTTAACTTCTTTTCGCGTGCGCAATCGCAGGCGCTTGACCATATGGAGCGCCTTGGCTCCAAGCTCGCCGATCACATCCGGCTCGACCAGGAGTCCGGCGATGTCCGCACCGCCCGCCAGGTCCACGAGGCTGGCAAGGATCGAATTGCCCTATGAAGCTTCCGCGATCGCGCAGCTATCGTCACGGCCGCATTGAGATCATACCGATGATCGACGTGATGTTCTTTCTGCTGGTGACGTTCATGCTCGCGTCCCTGTCGATGCAGAGCCTCAACTCAATCACGGTGAACCTCCCGCAAGGCAACGCGCAGAACCTGCAGCATGAAGAACCTGTCACGCTGACCATTACCAGGGACAGCCAGATTTTCATCAACAAAACACCCGCGACCCTGGCGACGATGGCCTTTACCTTGAAGTCGATGCTTAACCGCGCCGACCCAGGTGTCGTGGTCAATGCTGACAGCGCCGCGCCGGAAGGGATCGTCGTGCAGGCCATGCTTCAGGCGCGACGAGCGGGCGTCGAACATTTCCTCATCGCCGTGAAGCGCGAATGAACGAGACGGTTCACTTGCCACCGCTGCCCGACTTTGACGATCCGTGGCGGCGCCTGCCCTGGGTCACGCCGATCGCGGTTACGGTATGGATCGCGTTGTTGGCGGCATTCGCTTTCATGCTCCAGCGGACGGGACCGCAGCCCTCGGAACTCAAGCCGCTGGAGGCGCGGATCATTGAGCTGCCGCCCGAAGTGGGCGGTCTGGCCGGCGGCGGCGGAGGCGTGCCCGCGCCGCACCCTGCCGCCGCAACCCCCAGCAAACCAAAAGTCGCACCGCCGGTACCGCCGGTGGTGCACCGAAAGAAGCTCGTGCCACCGCCGCTCCCAGTATCCCCCAATGGAACCGCGACCACCTCTGCCGCGCCTGCTCCGGCCCCGGGTGGCGCGGCCAGCGGTACGGGTCTTGAGAGCTCGAGCGGGGCAGGCGGGACAGGAGGAGGGGGCGGCTCGGGCAGCGGCTCAGGTTCCGGCGGAATAGGCAACGACAATCTTGGGGCTCATGCGATCTACGCGCCGGTACCGGAGATCCCGGATGACCTGCGCGAAAACGCGATTCAGACCGTCGCCGTTGCCCACTTCAAGGTGACTTACGATGGCGAGGTTACGGTCTCCCTGGCAACCAGGACGGAAAACCCCCGACTAAACGAGATTCTTCTCCACACGCTCAAGGAATGGCGCTTCTTTCCAGCCATGAAAAACGGCGTCGCGATCGATTCCGAGTTCGACCTGAAAATTCCAATCACCGTCCAATAGCGTTGCCGTCCCCTCCCCAACGCAGGGTTGGGGGCAATATTGATAACGCGAGGCACGAACAGGTCGATACTGATCGCCAACGCCGCTCACCGTGACTCGCGAGGTCCCTTTCTCGCTCCTGAATTTGCCGTGAGCTA
>JAFAHS010000089.1 GCA_019237115.1 Deltaproteobacteria bacterium | reverse complement strand
TGGCGGGATGTGAATCACAGGCGAATCAGGAATATCGCGCAGAACGGTCCACTAAAAGAAATCCGCCCACGCGAACGACAACAGCATCATCGGTCCTGAAAGCACCGCAAGGGTTCTCCACCTGGATGCCTGTTGATCGTCCCGCCCGAAGAACCACGCCCCCTTGGGGCATCCAGAGCGATGATTGAGGCTCCGCTCAGCCATTGGCTGGTCAAAGAACTTATCCAACACAGTCTGACTGCGTTGGCGTGTTGCACCCCAAGCCGAGTCCGGTCTGTTCGACCGGTAAGGTGGTCGCCGCACCGGTCGGTTCGACAAGTCCGATGAACGGAGCCGTATATCCTTCAATTATGTCGCGGTATTCGCAGCACTCGCCACCTTCTGGTGCGCAATGCATCGCCAGAGACGATCCGCGCCTCAAGCCATGAACCCCCACTCGACCTTGGCTTACGGTTGCCACGCCCCTAGGATCCGAACGGGACTTTGGTAGCCGACGTACGAGGGACTGCTCCTAGCCTTCAGCCAGGCGGCGGGAGGGCGTGTGGTCGCCATGGACCATCCGTCCTTCAATCTCGACTTGGGCTTACGGCAGCCGCGTCCCTGAGATCGTAGCCGGACTTTGATGGCCGACGTGCGAGAGACGCTTCCCCCTAGCTACCTCGCCGCCCGTCAGAAGGACGGGTGGACAAGACCATCCGTCCTTCAATTTTCACACCTTGGCTTAAGGCTCACGCCGTCACTAAAATCGTTTCCAAGCCGAGGCGCGGCCCTCCTCCGGTCACGCAGCGGCAGGAGGGCGGGCGGGGGCGCGCAGAGGGCCGTCCGCCCTCCGATCCCGACCACCTCACTATTTGCACCGATTGGAGTCACTGGGCGGCGCAGACAAATCTGAAATGGAATCACCATGAAGATGGTTCGCGCCGTCGCGCTCTCTTTTTGCTGGACGATTCTTGATGGTGCCGCCCCGTCTCTGTCGCATTCAGCAAAAGACGCGTAAATTGCACCGTTGTCGCAATGGGCGATAGCGGGTGCATTTCAGTCCGAGGAGTCCCGCGACATGAAGCGCGCCGTTCTCTCGAAGCCCGATCCAGCGCTGGGCGACTATCGGGGGTTTCCGCCGGAAGCGGTGGTATGACGCAGAGTGCGTCGCCATCGGCGACCACACCTCAAGCGATGAAACCTCTAACACCTGTCGAGCTAGCGCCGATATATATGCCGCAGTGGTCGTGAAGGCGCTTCAGTTCAGCCTCACGGCCAAGCGAAGCGGAACCCTTAGCCAGAATGCATGCCACTGCTCGCGCAAGATTTGCCCGTATGACGAGCCGCCTACGGGCGTATCGGCAACATATAACAGGTCCCTGGCCTGCCTGAATGATTCGGTAGGGCATCTCAACCAACTCTTGCGCCCCCTAACCTTCATGCAAAGGCCGTGCGGTGCGAGCAGCGGGATTAACAATCCTGGGTCGTGCGCTAACCGGTTAATGACACGACGACATCAAGACAATGGACGAGACTTGGACGGAGTGAGCTTTCGGGTTTGTCAGCGCTTCCCAACGCACCCGCATCTTCCCGGGGATACCTTAGGCGGCATGCTTTTTCAGGCCGTGCACCAAGCAATCTAGCGGTAGTAAAACACTGACTGAGTAGTGCACGGTTTTTTGTGAGGATAACTCAGCCGGTACAACGAAAAAGACATACGGGCCTGATCCGCGACAATTAGATTTGCCGGTGGTAGCCGTCCCGGCGGCGCGGGAGATGAAGTGGAGCCAGGTGGTGAGGCTCCATGGTAAAGGACGCGCAGGTCGGGGTGTTGCGGAGAAGACGGATGGAAGGCAAGACGCAGGAGGCGGCAGCGGCGGCAGCCGCAATGAGCGTGCGGAGCGCGCGCAAGTGGGAGCACGGAGCGTTCCCGTCGCAGCGGGGCAAGCCGCACACGTGGCGTACGCGGGCGGACCCGTTTGGGGAGGTGTTCGAGAGCGAGGTAGTGCCGCTACTGGCGGCGGATGAGAAGCGAGTGCTGGAAGCGCGGACCATCCTGGGCGAGCTTAATCGGCGTCATCCGGGTGATTTTTCCGCGCGCCACTTGCGCACGCTGCAGCGCCGGATCCGGCAGTGGCGGGCGCTGAATGGGCCGGACAAGGAAGTGTTCTTTCCCCAGGAACATCCGCCCGGACGCGAAGCAGCCTACGACTTCACCAACTGTGATGAGCTCGATGTCACCATCTGCGGCACGCCGTTCGAGCACCTGCTGTTCGAGCTGGCGCTAAGCTTCAGCGGCTGGCGCTGGCCGACGGTGGCGTTGAGCGAAAGCTACGAGGCGCTGCTGCTCGGCGTGCAGGAGGCGCTGTGGCGGCTGGGAGGGGTGGTGGAAGTGTTGCGCTCGGACAATCTGTCGGCGGCAACCCATGAACTGCCGCTGAGCGGTGGGCGGGCGCTGACCCGGCGTTATCAAGGGCTCTTGGACCATTACGGACTAGGGTCGACGCGCATCTCGCCGAGCAGAGCGCACGAGAACGGAGTGGTCGAGCAGGCGCATCGGCGCACCAAGTCGATTCTGGCGCAGATGCTGGTGCTGCGCGGCAGCCGCGACTTCGCCAGCGTCGAAGAGTACCAGCGCTGGGTGCGCGAAGTGATCGAGCGCGAGCACAACACGCTGCTTGGGGAAAAGCTCGCCGCGGAACGAGGGCATCTGCGCCCGCTGCCGGCAGTCGCGCTGCCGGCGTACACCACGTTCACGGTCACGGTGCGCCGCTGGAGCACGCTGCGGGTGGTGAACCACACCTATTCGGTTCCGGCCCGCTTAATCGGCGAACGGGTCCGGGTCCATCTGCATCATGATCATCTCGAGGTGTACTACGCAGGAAAGCTGGTAGAGCGGCTGCCCCGGCTGCGCGGTCAGCGGTGGGCGCGCATCGATTATCATCACGTGATCTGGTCGTTGGTCAAAAAGCCCGGTGCCTTCGCCCGCTACCGCTGGCGCGAGGAATTGTTCCCGAGTCTGGTCTTCCGGCGCGCCTACGACGCGCTGCGGAGTTTCCACGGCGAGCGGGCCGATGCGCAGTACGTGCGAATCCTTTACCAGGCGGCGGTCAGCGGCCAACAGGTGGTGGAGCGGAGCTTGGGCGAGCTGCTGGATGGCGGCGAGCGATTGGACGCCGACCGGGTTCGCCACGCGGTCCGACCCGAGCGGCCGAGCGTGCCGGCGGTTGCGATCGGTGCCCCGGACCTGAAGGTCTATGACGCGTTGCTGGCGGAGGCTACCTCATGAAGGCCGCTAAGATCGATGTCGTCGAACGCACCACCGAGTTGTTGGCCGGCTTCTACCTCAGCACCGCGGCGCCGGAACTGGGTCCGCGCCTGGAGAGTGCCGGCCATCGCGATGCGCTGCTGCTGGTGCTGGAAGTGCTGGAGATGGAGGCCGAGGCGCGCGAGCAACGCAAGATCACGCGGCTGCGCCGCGCCGCGCAGATTCCGCCCGGCAAAACCTTCGAGACGATCGAGGCGGGCACGCTGCCCGCACCATTGATGCGCAAGCTGCGTGAGCTGGCGCGCGGCGAGTTCCTGGAACGGGCCGAGAACGCACTGGCGTTCGGTTTGCCGGGAGTGGGCAAAAGCCACGGCGCTTGTGCGATTGGCAACGCACTCGTCGAGTTGGGACATTCGGTGCTGTTCCGTCCCGCCTACCAGCTGGTGCAGGAACTGCTCGCAGCCAAGCGTGATCTAATGCTGAAGCAGAAGCTGCGCCGGCTCGATTCGTTCGAGCTCTTGATTTTGGACGACATCGGCTATGTGAAGCAGAGCCCGGAGGAAGCGGAAGTCCTGTTCACGCTGATCGCGGAACGCTACGAGCGGTGCTCGATGCTGATCACCAGCAATCTGGTGTTCAGCGAGTGGGAGCGCATCTTCAAGGACCCGATGGCTACGGCGGCCGCGATCGATCGGCTGGTTCATCACGCGACCATCCTGGAGTTTAACGTTCCCAGCTACCGGACTCGCAGACGGCGGACCGACGCCGGCCACTCCAACGAACCTGTAGATGCCAGGACTGATTGATCTCATGAAGTCAACAAAGGTGGAGCGCGTTAGCAATGCCGATCGCGCAGGGTACGCG
>JAFAHS010000241.1 GCA_019237115.1 Deltaproteobacteria bacterium | reverse complement strand
TCGTCACGCTCGCGGTGCCCGCCCCGCCGGCCGCTGGCAACTCCAGTTTAGCTTGCGCAGGATCCGCCACACCTGCGAGGGGTTGTACCGTACGCCGTACTGCTGCTCGATGAGCTTGCGCACCCGCGCCAAGGTCCATAGTCCGGTCAAGTATGATTTCGATACTGTGAAACGGCGCCTTTCGATAGCGTAAATTGGCCCCACCTCCGTAGCCGGGCATCCTCCTATGAGGGGGAGGCTCGGGATGGAGAGGAAAGCGAAGGTGGAGCTATTCGAGCAGATTCGCAGGGAATACGAGTTCGGTGTCGGGACGATTAGAGGGGTGGCGCACAAGCTGAAGGTGCATCGGCGGATGGTGCGCCAGGCGTTGGCGAGCGCCGAACCGCCGGAGCGCAAGCAGGTCGCGCGGGAGTGGCCGGTGATTGGACCGTTGCGCCTCTATATCGACGCCATCCTGAAAGCTGACCGCAAGGCGCCGCGTAAACAGCGCCATACCGCACATCGTATCTACGAACGGATCAAAACCGAGCTGCCCGACTACCAGGTTGCCGAAGTGACAGTGAGATCGTATGTGCGGCAGCGCAAGCGGGAGTTGGGTTGGTCAACGCGCGCGACCTGTGTGCCACAAAGTTACGCGCCGGGCCAAGAAGGCCAAGTCGATTGGTATGAGGCATGGGCGGAACTAAATGGGGAACAGGTCAAGCTGCAGGTGTTCTCGTTGCGCAGCATGATGAGCGGCGCGGCCTTCCATCGTGCGTACCCCCGCGCAACGCAACAGGCGTTTTTCGAAGCCCACGAGCATGCATTTCATTATTTTGGGGGAGTCTTTCGGCTCCTGAGATATGACAATCTCAAAAGTGCAGTAAAGAAGATCCTGCGCGGCCAGCAACGCGAACAGGCCACGCGCTTCATCGCCTTCCGCTCGCACTGGCGCTTCGAGAGTGACTTTTGCACGCCTGCCGAACCACACGAGAAGGGCGGGATCGAGGGCGAGGCCGGCTACTTCCGGCGCAATCACTGGGTGCCGGTTCCGCCAGCCCGGGACCTCGACGAGCTCAACGCGCAACTGCTCGCCGGCTGCCGAGATGACGAGCGGCGCCAGATCGCCGGCCATCACCAGACCATCGGAGCGGCCATGGTCGCGGAGCGCCTGCATCTCCTGCCGCTGGCAGACCAAGACTTTGAGCTGGCAGAGGTTTCGTTTCCGCGTGTGGACGGGCTCGGCTGCGTGCGGGCCAAGACCAATCTCTATTCGGCACCGGCGCGGCCCGGCAGGACGGTGGAGGTGCGGCTCTATCCGAGTCACGTCGAAGTGCGCGACGAAGGTCGCCTAATCGCTCGTCACGAACGCTGCTACGAACGCCATCAACAGGTGCTCGATCTCGAACATTATCTCGACGTGCTGGAACGTAAGCCCGGCGCGCTGATCGGCTCCAAACCGCTGGTCGCTTGGCGTGAACGAGGACTGTGGCCGGACAGTTATGATCAGCTACTCACAGAGTTCATTGATCGAAATGGAAAACAGAGCGGTACTCGCCAGATGGTCCAGGTGCTGAGCCTGATTAAACCATACGGGCACGGGCGAGTGCGTGCGGCCGTGGAACAGGCGGTCGCTTTGGGCTGCGCGGATGCCGCGGCGGTACGGCATCTGGTGGAAGCTGCCGACCTGACTCATGCGCGCGACGCGATTATCGAGCTGAACGCCCTGTCACGGTTTGAACGGCCGCTGCCGCTAATGGCGGATTACGATGGCCTGCTCAGCGAGGAGGTGACGCCGTGAATGCCGAGAGCGGTGCCCTCGAAGCGGCTACCGTCCGGCAGCAATGCAAGCTGTTGCGGATGCCGACCATTGGGGCACAGTGCACTCAACTGGCCGAACAGGCGGTGCGTGAACGGCGCACCCATCTCGGCTATCTCGAAGCGCTATTGCAAGCCGAACTCGAGGAACGCGAACAGCGGCTGATTGACCGCCGCCTTCGCGAAGCCCGTCTACCGCGCATGAAGACCTTGGAGGAGTTCGACTTCGCGCGTAATCCCAAGGTCTCGGCCCAACAGATTCA
>JAFAHS010000320.1 GCA_019237115.1 Deltaproteobacteria bacterium | reverse complement strand
CAGAGGAAGGCGTTGCCCACAAAGCCCACAGGCTCTGGGATCCGGCTAACAATCCCGCCTGTGGACTTGTGGACAACGCATCTATTTTATTTTTCCACAATCCTATCCGCCGGCCGTTTGGTACACTCACAAAGGTACAGGGTCCTGGTCGCGAAAAGGCTTGATGAGAAACTTGACGGCGCCGGCTTTTATTGGGCGCAGCGAGATCGGCATGTGACCGGTGCTGGGGTAGGTCCGGCCGAAAGTTTATTGCCGGGCTTCGATAGCCTCCAATGGGCGTTCTCTAACGGCTACCCTTCTCTAATGGCCATCGTCTGATCTGCCTTCGCGAGTGCCTGCCACGACTTTGCTTGGTTGATATCGATCCCGACACCAAAGGGGTGTCGATCTTTGTCACATCCGGCACATCTACAAGTCCGTGGCCACCTTTCAGTGCCTCGTATCGCCTTGAAAATTTCCCAGCGCGCGGATCGTTTGACGCGGTGAGAATCTGCGCCAGCCTGTCGAGTATCCAAAGTTGCGCGGTAACGCGCTCCGAGGTCGGCAGATGTTCCGATAGATCGAGCGCGTGCTGAAGAAGTTCCGAAGCGTCCGGTTGTGTGTGGCGGCGCTCGGCATTTTGCGCTTCCATGCAAATATATTTGACCGCACTCGTCCAATCTGCACCGGCTTCGAAATGATACGCAAGCTCGGCCGCTACCTCGTCAAGATGGTTGGGAAACAAGCCCTCCAATTGTTGTCCGATGCGTAGGTGAATTGCCGCTCTGGCTCCCGGCGCCCACCGCTGGTAGCACGCCTCGCGGTAAAATGCGTGCACAAATTCATACCGCGAGTAGAAGCGGCCATCGGAGAGTCTTTGGTAGCCCGCGGGGCGCAGGATCTGACGGCGCCGCGACAGGCGCTGGCAGATCTCTTCGACCGATTCCAGATCCAAACCCGCTGCGGCCGCGGCTACCGGGGCCCAGAACGCGATGCCGCTGACACTTGCCGCCTCGAGAGCTTCCTGCTCCTGCCTCGTCAGGCTATCGATTTCGGCCTCGAGCATGCGACGCAGTTTCCGCGGTACCTCTCTTGCAATCTCGCCAAGCGGAACTTTCAATCTCCATACTCCCTGCTCGAGGCCTATCAGCCGACGTTCAGTCAGGTGCTCCGTCAGGGCCAACAAGAACAGCGGGTTGCCCTCGGCGTTACCGGAGATCACCCTGGCCAGACCTTCCGGCAACGGAGCATTCCGGGACTCGGCGGACAGAAGTTCGGCAGCTTCCACGGCACCCAAAGACTGCAACACGATTTCCCGGCACAGCCTATGCGCGATCAAGTCATCTTTGAGCGCTCTCAGAGGGTGCTGGGGCTCCGCAGCGTCGAGCGGGCGCTTGGTCGCGATGACAAACAATTTTGCCGGGGTCCGTCGGCGCGCCAGAGCCGAAATCAGATCAACTGTGGGATAGTCCGCCCATTGGAGGTCCTCGAGCACGAGCAGCAATGGTCTCTCTGCAGCGATCGCGTCCAACGCCACGCAAATCTCGCGCAACATGCGGTCGCGGGTGGCCCCCAAGGGCCCGCGCCGCGGAGGCTCGAGTTGCTCGGGCTTGGACAGTGACGGGAGCTGTTCGAGCAACGCAGGCGCCCGGGCAGCGAGAATTCGGACTATCGAATCACCGTTCGAACCCTCACACAATTGTCCCAGCGCTTCGAGCACCGGGTAGTATGCCTCCTTGCCTCCATAACCCTCCAAACATTGCCCGCGCGCCACCAGAAGCTCTGCAATTTCCCCCGCTGCCAAGCGCCGGAACTCGTCCGCCAAAGCGGTTTTCCCGATGCCCAGCTCGCCGGTGATGAACACGATCTGTCGCTGACCCTTCAGCGCCTTATCGAGCTGCTTTCGCAACTCCTTCAACGGACTTTCTCTTCCCACTATTTTCGGTACCGATTCGTCGATCGAAAGCAACGGACCCCGTTTACTCTCGTCCGTTACCGGCGCTATGAAACGGTAGCCGCGTCGATGCAACGTCTCGATGAAGACCGGATTCTCGGGGCAATCGCCCAGAACTTTGCGTAGATTCAGAATCAGCTTCTTTACCGCCTGCGGTTGCACAACGGTGCCTTGCCAAACCAAGTCCAGGAATTCCTCGTGGGAGACCAGCCGCCCTGCCCTCTCGACCAGGCAACGAAGGACCTCGAACGCCTTGGGCGTAAGCAGGATACGTTCGTCTTCACCCTGCTCGCGCCGACGCCACAGGCACTCGTTGGCTATGTCCAGTCGGAATGGGCGAAACTCTTTCATTGCTGCGAAGCCGCTCGCTTTCTCGCTATGTGACGAACCTCTTTTACACCAATTACAGACCCAAAAGTAACGACTCGCTGTTGAGATGGGTCTAGGATTGCGCCCCATAAAGTTAAGAGCTAAGGCGTGGACAAGGCGTGGTTCACAAATTCGGCTCCTGTTGAGTTCTGATTTCCACCGCAGCCAACAACGGGAAGGGAGCCCATGAGGAGAGAGTTCTGGGAAGCCCTGTAACCAGCGATTTTGATATGTCAAGTATGATAACTCGGTCCGAATTTGGAAACTTAAGCCAAGAAAGTTGCCTTCGGTTTTCCATGGCTCTGGTTCTGACGCTGTTGATAACGATATCGGCCTGCATCGCATTCTCCGTCGCTCCTTTATATGCGCAAGAAGCGTCGCAGGCGTTCGCCCAACAGTGCGCCTCATGCCACGGTAGCTCGGGCAAGGGGGACGGTCCCGCCGGTCAGTACCTAAATCCCAAGCCCACCGATTTCGCCACGTCGCTCAAGGGCAAGAGCGATGACTGGATTGCCAAAGCGATAAGCGGGGGAGGCGCGGCAATCGGCGGGTCAGCCGTAATGCCGCCGTTTCCAAATCTTTCCGCAGATCAGGTCAAGGGTTTGGTGGATTACATCAAACACCTGGGATCTTAGAGGACCGCTTAAGCCGACGGCGTGTAATGATTGGTTTTGACTAGTCTTCCAACGCGCGTCCGCTCTTGTTCTGAGCGGTCAGGAACTAATCGAACAGGCCGGTGCCGATGAATCACATCACCTGGTACCGACGCGTGATTGATTGCCGGGCATGACAAAGCTCAGGGAGAAATTCCTTCTGCTTGTCATCTTCGCGGTTGCCCCCGCGCTGGTCGGACTCGCGACCTTTGCCCTGTCTTTTCAACGGGCCGAGCGAGTGAGCTTCTGCGCCAGTTGCCACACCATGACCCCATGGGTGGATGATCTGCACAATCCAACGAGCACCTCCCTGGCCTCGCGCCACTATAACAATCGGTGGATTCTCGACAATCAGTGCTACACCTGTCACGCGAATTACGGCTTCTTCGGACCGATTCTGACCAAGCTGGAGAGCATGCGCCACGTGGCGATATACTACGGTCTCATGCACATGCCCAAGGAGATCCAACTAACCAGGCCGTTCCCGAACAGCAACTGTCTGCAGTGTCATGGTCACGCGGCCCAATTCAAGACCAAGCCTGTACATGTGGCGGTGATGACGACCCTGCTCAATAACCAGCTCAGTTGCATAACCTGCCATAGGCCCATCCACACAGTACAGAGATAACTCGCATGTCGAACATCATAGAAGCAGCCTTGATCTTCAACCTGCTTGGATTTGCGCTGTCGATCCCATGCATCATTGCAACGACACCAATCACGATGTGCATATTTTTCTTCTTGGGTCTTCCGTTTTTCGCTGTGGGTTTTCTGCTCTACGCGTATTCCGTGTTCGTTGATCTGAGATCGCACGGAGTTTTTTAGTAACCCCGCGAATCTCGGGCCGGAAGTGTTCGCAAATATTGGTGAGTCTGGTCTGCGCTAAAACGCATCATCGAAAGCCGGCGTGCCCAGCGCCATTCCCACCACCGGCCCTCCGTCGATGATGAGCTTCGCCACTTAATCGTCAGACTTGTAGACCCGCGCTTTGGAAAAATCCTCGGGCCCCGGATTCAATCGCGCGTTTGCAGGACCGTCGCCTTTGCCTTTTTCGCCATGACACGGTGGGCAACTCTGAGCTGGGAGCCGTCGGCCTCCGCCTGACCTAAGCTTGCCATCAGCAGCGCCGCTAGCGGCAGTGATCCGGTCGAAAAATTCGACGCCTTCTGTGTCATCGTGGTCGCTTGAAATCAAAAGCTGTACTTGAGTGCCAGATAACCGGCATTCCCGGTGTAAGGCGTCCAGGAGGTTGCTCCAACGAAGATGGAATTCGGCGAAGCGCTTCCCATCCACTGCGTGAGATTGTCCCATTGAAAGTCGTTCTCGCCGAAGTGGCTGAAGTAGTACCCAATGTCAAGCGCCATGTGCTGCTGGAACGGATACTCGTACTGCACGATCAGCTGATGGAATTGAGTTCCGATGTTGGGAAAGCTGGTCGCCGGGCCGAATGCCGAATCGCCGTTGGCATGGGTGAGATTGGTGGTCACCGCGTAGGTGTAGTTGACGCTGAACTTCGACCGATTGCGCAAGATCGGCGAGCCTTCAATGCTCAACGGCGGCAAGGAAGACTCAACGGAAAGGTCCACCGAGCTTCCCTGGTTTCTCCCGTAACTGGTCCACACCTGCTGGGGGCAGTTCTGCGGGGTCTGCCCCGCCGCGCCGGCGGTGCATGGGGGAGGAGGTGGCGCTGCACTTGGATAGGGCTGGCGCTGAAAGCCCGCCATGTACCAGTCAGTCGCTTGCCAGCTGTAGTCTGCAAAAACATTCAGATGATCGTTAGGGCTATAGGCAATTCCGACCGAGGGAACGTAGTCCGACCATTGTTGTCGCCCTATTACGGAAGCCGGATAGCTATAGTTGTCGTAGTTCATCGCCGCGTATACTGAAAGGCTATTGAGATAAGCATCTTCGGAATCATGAAACGGGCGCGCGGAGCCGTAAAGCTGGAATTGGTTCACGTGCACCGACGCCTGGTCAAACCGGCGCAGCGCGTTCAACTCGGTCGCCCCGGCGTCCTCTCCAACCAGTGAGCTGCGATTGTTGTTATACCCGGGCGAGCTGCGATTGGCATACTGATAGCTGCCCCGGAACTCCACCCAGTCCCACGGCTGATAATCCAGCACAGGTCCGTACGCGGTGGTATCCTGCTGCAGAACCATCATGCCCGCGTTGTGGTTGGTCGTGATCTCCCCGACGAAGCGTGCCGCCAGGCTGGGTATGACCTGATAGCTCGCCGAGAGCTTTATGTCCTGCTCGGAGAATGAGAACGGGAACGCGGTCGCGGTAAAGGTGCTCGCGATATCGTTCAGCGACTCGATGTTCTTGAAGGTAATCTCGGGATCCTCGTTGTTGTAGTCGTAGTAACTGTAGGTCGCTCTCAGCTCAAGGCGCTCGAGCGGATCGCTGACCACCGTCGCATTGGCATAAAGCGGCTGTACGTCGCCGCCAAGACCGCTCTGGGGCAGTCGCTGTTTGGGAAGCGCCGAGTTAATCGTGAACGGGATGAACCCCTGGTTCTGCAGCCACCACCCATAAGAAAAACTCCCCATCAGGCGCGTGTGGAGCGGCAGATTGAGCCCCCCATCGACGGTGAAGGTCTGGGATTCGTTGTCCGGATACAGTTGCATCTGTCCCCGGCAGGGACCGGTTCCTCCGGTGGGGGAGTAGAGGGCAGAGTTGACGCAGGTGCCGGCCGCAGTGAGTTGGCTCCACACGTTAGGGTTCGACCAGGTAAGCACCGAGTCCTGGTTCTTGAAGAACGAACCGTCGTACTTCGCCCCTACGGTCCACAAGCCCTCGCCGCCCGAATACTCCGCGCCGACACCGTAATTGTAGATGTCGTAGTTGAGGGGGAAGTACACCTGCGCGATGTTATAGGTCCCCGGGCTGGGTCCGAACATGGTGCCGAACGCGTGATAGTTGCCGCTGGGATTCTGGAAGTTGAAGTAGGCATTGTAGGTCCAGTGCGGATCGGGGGTGTAGCGGACGTTTAGATTTGCTACGCCCTGCAGCAAGTTCAATGCAACGGGCTCGGCCGTGTCATTGACCCAGATGCCGATGTTCTTCCCGGTGGGCTGGCCTTTAGTGGGCGGCGCGGGATGCGAACCCAGGGTGAAGTTACCCCGGTCCTGGTCATAGGGAGTCGCACCCACATCGTCGCTCAGATAGTGCGGAATATCCAGGTATTGAGCCTGAATGTCGAGCAGGCCGTAAACTCCCGCGTGCAGGTTGTACATCTGGTTGGTTTGTCCCAGATTGTAGGAGCGAAAATTGGCGAAGATGCGATCGTCCTGGTTGTCGCCCACCAAAAATCGCAGCTCCGGGGCGATTACCTGTTGTGCGAGGTCGGTATATTCGCGGTATTTGGCCACGTTGCTATCGGGCACCGGTTGCGGATACACACCGACTGCGGCGGAACCCTGCTGAAGTGTAAGTGAACCAAGGTTCATCTGCGCATGAGCGCTGCGCACCGGAACCGCGGCCACCAGTGTCAGTACGAGCAACCCGAGGAGTCTGCGGATGACGGGTGATTTCATCACGGTTTCCTCCGATACGGCGCGGTACCTCAGCGGGTGAAATAGAGACCCCCGGGCGAGTTGGAGCCATGGATGTTGGCGTGGCAATTGGTGCAAGAGTGACCGAACACGAACACGCTGCCGGCCGCGCCCGGCGATCCCGGATGCCGCATTGCGACATGGCACTGCTGGCACAGCCGTGGCGCCGAGACCTTCAACAGGAACTGGTTGGTCGAACCGTGTGGGTCGTGGCAATTGTCGCAGTTCTGCAAGACCGGCGGATGGATCCACAGAAACGGCCCGCGTTTCTCGGCATGACAGAAGTAGCAGACCTGATTCACGGTCGGTTGGACGAGCTGGTACTGGTAGGGGCCTCCGTGCGGATTGTGGCAATCCGTGCACACCATGAGCCCTTCGCGGAGCGGCATGTGCGAGGGCATGTTTATCTGGTTTGCCTTGTCCAGGTGACACCTGATGCACACCTGGGTCTGGGGACGCGTGTAGATGATGGGATTGGCGCGGAATTGCGCGGCGAGCTGAAAATCGCTGCTCGGACGCATGATCTCGTGGCAGTCGACGCACTTGACCCCACGGAACGCGTGGGTGCTGGCCCGCCAAAAGGCTTGATCGCCACGTTCGTGACACATCAAGCAGGGCGCGTTGGTCTGTTTCGCCGATTCGCCCGAGTCCGGACGGAAGGTCGTAAGCGAAGGCTCCGCCGGCGGTCCGCGCATCGCTTCGTCGGGCTTTTTGCCCTCCCCCATGGCCTTCGCCATCGCGGGAACGTACAGGCTGCCTGGCCCGTGACACGATTCGCACCCGCGCTTCTCAATGTCATCGCGCGGATGCTTGATGAGGATGTTGCCCATCATGGTCGCGCCGAAATCGTGGGCTGAAGCTTGATGGCATCCCATGCAGGCCTGGCTGCCAACATAGTTGGCGACCTGCGCGGCGTGGCTCTGGCTAGCCACCGGCGCTGCAGCAGACGGCTCCGGGGTTGGCACGGCCGGCTGCGAAGCTGCAATTGCGGTGGCAGCGAGGCTACCAGCCAGTATCCAAAGCGCACATACGGCAAGCGGAAACGGAGATAGTGACTGGAACGATCGCCGATCCGCCACCGTGAATTCTCATTGCGGAGCGGTCTGTTGGCTTGAAGATACCGATCTTGCGTCGGTCCCGCGCTTGGCATCGGCCATTGCGGTCCTCTGGTCTAGTCGTGACAGCATCTCATCGACCCTGGTTCGGGCCGGACCGTTGGGAGCGATTGCGCGTGCTTTGACCAGCGCATCACGAGCACTCTCGTTGTCCTTAAGGAGCAGATAGGCAACCCCGAGATTGAACTCGGCGGGGAAGAAATCCGACTTTCGCATCAGGGCCATCCGGTACTCCTTAATCGCCTCCGCGTTGTTGTGCTGGGACAGGTACATAGTGCCGAGATCGGTGAGTACTTGGCTGTCGTCTGGATTTATCCGCAAGTAATGACTGTATGCGTCGATCGCGTTCGAATACTGACGCAAGTCGAAATAGATATCGCCGATTCCACGCAGCGCCTCGCGGTTATCAGGATCGATATGCAGAACGTGGGCGAAAGCCGCTTGGGCCTTCTGATAATCAGCGGGATTGAACATGGCAAAGCGCATGGCGAGGTCACCGTAGCGATTCCACGCATCGATGTTCTTCGGATTCTGTTGGGCCTGCTCTTCTGCTTTGGTCACCACCGCATCACTTCCAGGGTTTTGGCTCAAGCCGGGATGTCCGCCCGGCAGATGGAAAGCGGGGTGTCCGGGGGGCATCGTTGCCGTTAGCGGACTTTGGGGCCCCAAAGCCGAGGCCTGCCGTCCAGGAGGGCTCTTGCTCAAAGCCATCAGCGCGGCGGTGAGAGCGCTTCCGAGCGCAAACGCGCCGACCGCCAGAACGAGCCACGGCGATCGGCGCGAGGCGTGGGTGGCTGGCGCAGCCGGCTCAGCGTCGCCCAGCCGAATGCCACACGCGGGACAGAAGCGCGCATCAGAGGGCGACTCGGTGTTGCATTGGGAACAGAAATTCATGCCTTCACACCATCAGGGAACCTGTCCTGCACTGCTCGCTGAAGAGCGTGCAAGGTTCATTGTGCCGACCCCCACGAAGGTTCCGGTTCCAGGATTGAACAGTTCTGCCGAGTTGAGTGAATTTCCCGAGTCGTCGATCCCACCCGCAATC
Source organism: Deltaproteobacteria bacterium (assembly GCA_019237115.1). Lineage (GTDB taxonomy): Bacteria > Desulfobacterota > Binatia > Binatales > Binataceae > JAFAHS01. Next base: position 2,661 of record JAFAHS010000320.1, on the reverse strand, counting down.
AAGACCCAACCCTTGTGATTCCCGGAAGCGATCAGGGTCGCCGAATGCAGCGCGCGGCTCGTGGTCATTGAACTCACCGGACTGAAAGTTTTCGCGACCGGGTCGTAAACCTCGGCGGTAGCGAGTACATCGCCATTGGCGTCTTCGCCACCGGTTATCAGGATGCGACCGCGATAGCGACCCTTCGAGTACCTGGGGTCGAGCAGTACAGCCGCATGAAGATAGCGGGCCTGCGACATGGCCAGCGGGCATCCGGACGATCCCTGGGCGCTGCCATTGGAGCACACGAAGCTTCCACTGGAGGGTATGAACAACTCGGCGGTTTGCAGCACCTGCCCGGCGGCATCGATACCGCCAGCGATGAGAACGTCGCCTTTCTTCGGTCCGCTTGCGATTAGAGTAGCGGTGTGGTTTTGGCGACTGTCGGTCATCGCGTTGTTGCAGAAACCGGTTTTGGGGTTGGCACCGCCCAGTGAAGTACATCCAAAGCTGCCCGAATTCGGATCGAAGATTTCCGCGGTATTGACGATATTCCCGTTGCTGTCGTTTCCACCCGCAATCAGCACCTGGCCGTTTGCTAGCAGAGTCGCGGTATCCAGAAAGCGCGCATCTGTAAGCGTGCTCGCGCAGTAGCCGGTGCTGGGGTTGGCTCCGCCCAGTCCGGAGCATCCGAATGCGCCGGTCGCCGGATTGTAAAGATCCGCGGTATTGACAAGGTTACCGGTCTGGTCTTCACCGCCGGTTATCAAGACCTCGCCGTTGCTAAGGACCGTGGTGGTGTGAGCAAAACAGTGTGCATCGGTCATGCTGCCAATCGCGGTGAACGTGCCAGTTGCAGGGTTGAAGACCTGGGCGGAATTGAGACAAAGCACGCCGACACCGTTTCCTCCCGCAACCAGAACCTGGCCCCCAGGCAACGGTGCGACGGAGGCGGCGAACCGGGGCTGATTCAACACGTCATTGCAAGCCCCCGCCGAGTTGAGGCCACCCACGCATGAGAACGTGCCAGCATTTGCGTTGAACGCTTCGGCGCTCGCCATCGGTCCGTTGTATTGATCAACGCCGCCGACGACGAGCGCATCCACCCGCGGCGCAGGCGCCGGTTTCGTTTTCGCGGGTTTGGCGGCAGCGGGTCTAGAGGCCAGGAAAAGACTGGCGAACAGCAGTAGGGAAGCGAGGCCGGTCGCCCGGATCAACCGGTATCCGTCTCCAACACCCTGATCGGCGACCTTCGGATTCATGAACTTTCCATCAATGAGCTTTCCGCCCCGCTTCCGGCCGGAAATCAATTTCCACTACCCTGCTGAGTGGCCTGAATTTGTCGCCAGAGATTCATGTAGTCGTCGGCGGTGGTCAGATTGTGCGCAGATACCGCTGCGTTCGAACTGCCGGAGGAGAAGGGAGGCAGCGTCCACCAATCGCTGTGCTGCACAGTCAGCAGCGGAATAAATTCGCTAGCGGACTGAGAGGTGAATTCCGAATGGCAACTGAACTGCGACAGCGAGCCTTGCGCGCCGCACGAATACGGCAGGTTCTCCGCGACCTTCCAGTCGTGAAAGCGCTCGGGCAGCGGCGGCTGCGGACTGCTCGCGGTGCCGGTAAAAATCTGGTAGGGCGCCATATGGCAGTTAATGCAAGTGACGCCGGCATCGTACATCACCTGGAAAACCGCATTGGATGGCGCATTGTGAGGATCCTGCTCGTGGCAGGTGAGGCAGAACTGGTTTTCCTGGCCCGGCAAGATCGGTATCCACGAACTCGCGTGGGTGGGATCCTGTCCGCGTATGAGCGTGGCCGTCTCGCCACCTGATTCCGCCGTCGGATTCAACTTGAGGACCTGCGCGGCTACGGTGTTGGTCGGATGACACGAGCCGCAGGTCACGGCCTGAAACGTGGAAACTGTAATCGGCTTGACCACCGCACCATTTGAAAACTGCGAGGTGCCGTCGGCCTGGAGCGGCGAGTGACAAAACGCACAGAACGTATTGTCAACTTCGCCATAAGGGCCCTGCGGCTGGGTCCACCCGGATTGTGATGTTGCTTTCGACCAACCGTATTGCGATTGGGCGTGAGCTGAGTCCCACCAACCGTGGCCCGTGCGCTCCCATTGGTTGGTGCTGGCGTTCCACTGAAGGCCGGCCGCGCGCGCCGTATGATCATAACCATCGATAAAATGGCAGGCGGGACACGAATCCGCGTTGGAATAGTCGTAATCAGGACGATTCAAGTTGGTGGGAGGAATTGGCGGGGCGGCAAAGACTGCATTTCTCCACGCAACAAGCGCAGCGCATAGTCCCAGGGCGAGGAGGAGGGACGGATGCCTTGAAAACGAACCCCTGCCTGCATCTTTCGCACTAAGACTTCCGCAGTCAGCCGAGCTGCTTTTTGCTCGATCCCGGATCCGTTTGAGGCCGACGAGCACTTTTCTCTGTATCCTTGTCATTCGCGCTCTCGGACGACTCACCTGACCGTTCCGGAATCGGTTTCCGCCAATTCGCGCCAAAACAGGCGGTATTCGGCCACGGTCATGGCGCTATGAGCGGAAATGGCGACCTGGGGCTGATTGTTGAATGGGGGAAGGCTCCACCATTCCATGTGCTGCTGGCGGATGAACGGAATGATGTTCTGAGCGTCGGTTACGGTGAACTCTGAGTGACAGCC
>JAFAHS010000105.1 GCA_019237115.1 Deltaproteobacteria bacterium | reverse complement strand
GAAAAGTGATCCAGCAGAAGCCGCAACCGCGAAGACTGTGTCGGTTCGTAGGGCGAGGTGTCCATCAGGCAGGCTCCGAATCAGGAGCCCTATGGATTCAGCCTTTCCGCAACTCGTAAATATGGTTAACCCCAGTTCGGAGCCCTGCCGGCCAACTCTGTCAAGTGGTCATTTCGACCGCATTCGGGTGCACACCGCCCGTTCGTTGGATCAACCTCGAATGGCCGCTCAGGGTCGATGGCGGTCGATCGCGAACGCCTCAAATGGGCGGAGAGCGGGCCTACAAGGATCGCCTCGGGAAGGACCGGAGTCGGCGCCAAAGCGATCGTTGCTTTGCGAGCGCGAAAATAGGCTTCACCGCCCTCTCAAACGTGTGTGACAAGTACCAAGCGCCTTAGTCTTGACAGCGTCGGCAGACGTCGGAAGCTTTTGGGTCACGCTCTGGGTGGACACTGACGGCTTCCGAGCAGCTCTATCGCTTACCGAAGGTCTCATCGAAAGCGTAGCCGGTTCCGCGCACGGTGCGAATCGGATCGCGCTCGCTCATGTTTGACAACCTTCTACGCAATCGACCGACATGAACGTTGACCGTGCGTTCGTCGATCTCGGTCGCCTGACCCCAGATGCCGTCGAGCAGCTGTGCGCGAGTGAACACTCGGCCCGGCTTCCCAAGTAGAAATTCGAGCAGCCGAAACTCCGTCGGACCGAGATCGATATCGCGCGTGCCGCGCCGCACCCGCCGCGTCTCGCGGTCCAGGTCGAGGTCGCCCGCACATAGACGCTTGGCGAAGCGCTCCGGGCGGCTGCGGCGTAAAAGGGCGCGCACTCGCCCCATGAGCTCGGGAACCGAGAAGGGTTTGACGACGTAGTCGTCGGCTCCAATTGAAAGGCCCCGCACCCGCTGGGCTTCCTCGCCGAGTCCGGTCACCATGATCACCGGCAGCCTGCTGGTCTTCTTGCGGGCTCTGAGCCGCCGGCAAATCTCGAGGCCGGAGACGCCCGGCAGCACCCAGTCGAGGATGACAAGGTCCGGCGGGTTCTCGGCCAGGCGCAGTTCCGCCTCGTCGCCACGCTCAACGCTCTCAACAACATAGCCCTCCGCCTCGAGATTGTAGGCGAGCAGTAGGGCGAGGGCCGAGTCGTCCTCGACGACGAGGATGCGCGGCTCCGCGCCCGGACGGGCGATATCCTTGCGAGTTTGGATCATACGTTTTCCCTGGTAGTGGCGAAATTCGATCGCATCCAGCCCGGCGATGCGGATCGCGCCAATCGGCTCGTGCAGATCACCGCCACCGGCTCGCGGCCCGGGATCGAGCATACCGTCGTCGTTCGGAGCTGGAATCGCGCCCCTAAATGTGGAGTGATTATGATGCGGCGGGCGGTGCGAGCTCGCTCGCCGAGGGAAGGCTGTCCCCAACGTGAGACTGTGCGGGGCGGTTCACGCTCACCTGCTCTTGCTTGTCCGTCATTCGCGCAATTGCCGAAGCAATGCGGCTCCAATGTTGCGCCATTATTTCAGAACTGGACTCGTGTTCGCGGGTGCGCGCGGCGGTGAAGGCGGCGGTGCCCAGTTCGTGAATCAGCCCCTCCGCTTCGGCTTGCACTTGCTCCATCATCTCATGCCGGTGGCGCAGCCAGGAAAGCATTCCCCAGTTTTCCCCCTATTCTCCTGCAGGTACCCGCCGCATAGTAGCAAAGCAATGTGTAACCTTTATAGCTTGACCAAAGGGCAAGCGGTCATTCGTGAGCACTTCCGCGTGAAATACGATCGCACTGGCGATCTTCCGCTGTTCCCTTCGATCTGTCCGGAGCAGCTTGCGCCGATCGCCCGCATTGGGGCGGATGGCGAGGCGAGCTTGTTTTGGCGCGGTGGGGGATCCCGTTCGCCGCGCCTGTTCGCAAGGTTCCGATCACGCGTATTCGCTACGTGAGGAGCCAGCGCTGGAGGCCTTTTCTGGGGCTGCCGAACCGCTGCGTCATACCGGCCACCTCGTTCTGCGAATGGGCTGGCATGAGGTCGCACAAGACGCCGAAATGGTTCGCGTTGGGAGAGGGACGGCCGCTGTTTGCATTCGCGGGCGTGTGGACGCGTTGCCGGGGCGCACACCGATTCAAGGAAGGCGACCGGCAGGTGTTTGGCGTCCTAACAACCGAGGCAAATGCTGCCGTGGCCTCGATCCACGGGAAGGCGATGCCGGTTATTTTGACGGCACCTGCTGAAGTCGATCGATGGCTTGAGGCAGAGATTGGCGAAGCCCTGTCGCTACAGCGTCCACTACCGAATGGCGGGTTGCAAATCGTTGCAACGGGTGAGGAGGAGGATAGGCCATTCGTCTAGTGGCCTCTCTGTTGGCCACTCGGCAAATGTTGCCGGACGAAACAGGCGGTGAAGTGGGCTGAATTGGTCTAAACTCGCAGCTTTGATTGAAACCGACTAGATGGGCCAATAGAAAAAAGCCCCGCAGACGCGGGGCGTTCAGGAGGTCCATCTTTTCACGCTATCAGAGTTGCGCGACGAATAGGTGACGTTCTTCGCTCGGACCCGCATGCTCGATTTCGCGTGCTTCTAAAAGGGCAGGAGAGGCATGGCCAACGAATTCACTCATCCACTCGCAAGGGCCGCGCGCATCTGGCGCGCGGTGGGAGACGACGGCACGGAGCGGCGCATTCTCGTAGTTGTGACCACGATGGAGCTGGACCCGAAGGGTCGCGGCTACAAGAAGACGATGGTCGACAAGCTTTCGCGCGCCGCGAAGGAATATCTGGCGCGGTCTTCAGATGCGTCCGATTACGTGCTCATGAATCGAATGAAGGATTGGCGCGCTTGAATTTGTGAACCGGATTGGAAGTCGAAGCTGGGAAAGGGGAGGTCCGACGGCAAGCGAGAGCCAAACAAGGGAGCGACTGAGGAGCGTCTGAAGGCGAGCGTCTGCCGATCGCCAGGGGTTCTTCACGGCGCGGACGCAGTCCCTCTGGGTGTGCTCGCCGAACCGGCGTGCCAAAGCACGCGGTTCCTGACCGCGTTTTTG